>JANWHR010000017.1 GCA_025450355.1 Micropepsaceae bacterium | reverse complement strand
TTGTCGTGCCGCATGTGCGCGAGAATTTCTTCGCTGCCGGGGCGTGGGCCGGGAATGTCGGCCACACGCACCGGCAAACCCATATCTGAAAAATGCCGCACGACCCGGCTGACCGCGGTTCCATCCACGAGTTTCATCCGATGGGACAGTGTGAACGCGAGCACGCAACCGAGCGCGACGCCTTCGCCATGAGACAGCCGCCCGGAGTAGCCGGTCGCCGCCTCGAGTGCGTGTCCGAATGTGTGTCCCAGATTGAGCAGCGCGCGGTCGCCGGATTCCCGTTCATCGCGGGCGACGATGTCCGCTTTCATGGCGCAGGAATGGGCGACTGCATGTTCAACAGCCGCCGAATTGCCTGCGAGCACGGCCGAACCGTTTTGTTCCAGCCAGGCGAAAAATCCGGCATCCCCCAGCAGGCCGTACTTGACCACCTCTGCATATCCACCGGTCAGTTCGCGCCGTGGCAGCGTGGAAAGCACCCCGGTGTCCGCAATCACCAGCCGCGGCTGGTGGAAAACGCCGACAAGATTTTTTCCCCGTATGGTATTAATGGCCGTCTTGCCACCGACCGATGAATCGACCTGCGCCAGCAGCGTCGTCGGAATCTGGATGAAATCCACGCCGCGTTTAAGAATGCCCGCAGCAAACCCTGTCAGATCGCCGATCACGCCGCCGCCGAACGCCACAATCAGCGCACCGCGTTCGACATTCTCCGCCAGCAGAGCATCGACCAGCCGTTCGAGTTGGGTGAAACTTTTGCTGTTTTCGCCGGGCGGCAAAACGATGGCATTCGGACGCAGACCCGCCGCGGTCAGGCTTCTTTCCAGCCCGGGATAGTGCAGCCCGAAAACTGTTTCATCCGTGACCACCGGGATCTTTTGCCCGCTCTGCCCGCAGCAGGCAGCAATCACGCGGCCGGCATCACCGAGCAGACCCGGCCCCACGTGAATGTTATAGGAGCGCTCTCCAAGTTTGACGGGCACGGTCGCCATCAGCTGTCACCGTTTGCGGAGAGTTCGCCATTGTTTTGCAGGGCCGTGATGATCCGTTTGACCACCGCGTCATGCGGCCCTTCGTCGGATTCCACGACAATATCGGCCATGGCGTAAACCGGCTCCCGTTCGCCGATTAGCCGCATCAGCGCGGTCCGGCTGTCGGTGTTGCGCAAAAGCGGACGGTTGTCCTTCCGCCTGACCCGCTCCAGCAGCAGATCGACATTGGCTTTCAGCCACACCGATATGGCGTTTTCGGTGATTCGCGCGCGCGTTTCGGGGTCTATGAATGCGCCACCGCCAGTCGCCAGCACATGCGGCGGTTCGGTCAATAATCTTGCGATGACTTTGCGTTCGCCCGTCCGAAATGCAGGTTCGCCATATCTCTCAAAGATTTCATTAATGCTGCAGCCGGCCGCGGTCTCGATCTCGGCATCCGCATCCCGGAAAGGCATTCCGAGGACGCTGGCAAGACGTCTTCCCACCGAGGTTTTTCCGGCGCCCATCATGCCCACGAGAACCACCGTCTTGTCCAGCTTTCGCATGCTTCCGCTTACACCGGCCAGCCTTTCCCGCGCTATAGCAGGATGCGCTCTGGTTCAATCGCCGGAGTCTCCTTCTACCCTTGAGGAAACCTGTCGCGCGCCGGGCGAGGGTCAGCAAGTGCGGCGTGATTTGATCGCATAAGACTTAATTTCCGCGGGACGCGCTCCTTTTCGCAACGCCGGGGTTTTGATACCAATTCCGCCACAAAGGAAGGACAGTCTCGAAAAGATGCGCGGCAGAGGATCGCGATGGGTTGGAAACTGCTGATCAGCTTTGTGGTTGTGCTGGTTTTGGTTGCGGGTGGTCTCGCCTGGTACGGTTCGGTAGCCGGGCCGGGAAGGCACACGGTGGAACAGGTCATTCCCGATAACAAACTGCCGAAATGACGCGCAACGCGGCGACTCACCTTCGGCTGGCGAGCGGAATTGCGGTGGCCGCACTCGTGATTCCCTGCGCACTGGCTTTCGCGCAGGAAATGCCCGCCGTTCCGCCGGCCGTCCCCGAGATACCGAAAGCCACGCTTCCGGCAGACGAATCACGCAGCGAAATGCCGGTGGACATCGCACCCATTGCGCCCGCAGGCGAAGCTTCCGGAATGCCGCGCAGTCTTCTTCCGGCCGGGGAAAAACCGCCTGACATGCCGGCGCCGCCGCCTGTCGCGCGTGCCAACGCCGGGACCCCGGTGCAAGTGGGGGAATTGAGCGCGCTGGAAGGACCGCTTGCCGGAACGATGGACGACAGCAACGGCGGTTTGGGAGTCAACGAGTGGCAGGGCAGCAGTCGCGCGACCGTGGTGACCATGGTGCAATCGGCGCCTGCGTCAACGCCATCCGCAACACAGCGCCTTCTGATGCGCAAACTGCTGCTGTCGGTTGCTCCGCCACCGCCAGGGCCCGCCAACGGTTCATTCAACAAGGTGCGTCTCGATAGACTGCTTGATGGCGGATATCTCGATGACGCAGCGCGCCTCGCGCTGCGGGTGCAAGTGCCAAACAATCCCGAATTGCTCCGCACCCAAACCGATGCGCTGCTTTACGCCGGACGGGACGATGACGCCTGTAGCGATATCACGGCCACCAGGCTGGACAGCGCGGAGCCGTTCTGGGTCGACCTGCGCGCCGATTGCTACGCGGTGACCACCGATATGGGCCCTCTGGATCTGACGCGCGCGGTCATCATGGAGCAGGGGATTGCGGATCCGGCTTTCGTCACCCTGCTCGATGGCTGGATCAACGGAAAGCCGATGGCGCCGGATACGATCCGGTTTCCCGATTCCATTCACATCGCGATGCTCTCCCGGCTGAAGCTGCCAATGACCACTGAGATCGCCACGCAGATCGGCCTGCCAGGGTCGCTGATCGCCGCCGCGTCGATGGCAACGCCGCCGGAGATTCGCGTCGCGGCGGCGGAAAAAGCGTTGCGCGCCGGCATGCTTCCGTTGCCGGTGCTCGAACAGGTCCTGGACCTTCAGACTTTCGCGCCACAGGACCTTGAGGGCGCGCCGGCGCTGGCACGCGTTGAACCCCTGATGAAGGCGCTTGCACGGCTGCGCGCCGCAACGAAGGCCGCGCGTTCGGTCGAAGTCAGCGCGGATCTGGTGCATACCGCGCTGGAGATCGGGGAGCGTGAGGGCATTTTGCGCCAGGTTGCAGAGCTCTTCGCCGAGCCTGCGGCCGAGATCGTGCCGATGCCGGACTGGACACGGTGGTCTGATCTGATGGTCCGGGGACTGTTGCTCGCCGGCAAGCCGGAAGCAGCGCAACGCTGGCTCGATATTCTGGATCCGAATGCCCCCGCTACTGCCGCCGAGGCGCAGCAGCTCAACCTGGCATTCGCTTTGACGTCGGCAAACCCGCGCCGAAACGCCGGCGCAAAGCAGGTTTTGATCAGTCTCGCGGAAGCCATTGCACCCGCGCCCGAGCCTGCGCCCATGTCCGCGGATACCGATTCGTCCGGCGCCACGGCGGATCCGATGATCAAGATTGATTTGACAAAAAGTACCGCCAAACCATCGCCCGAATTGACCTCGCGCGCGGTCCTGGATCTTGGAATTTTTGAAGCCGTTGGCGGCGAACTGATGCCAACAGAGGCGAAATCCGCGGTCCAGCCGCTGATGAAAGAGGATTTCGCCGGCCGCCATCCGGCGCCGGTTCTGATGCAGCGCATCGACAAGGCGGCGCTGTCCGATTCTCGCGGCGAAGTGGCGTTGTCGGTTGTCACCGCGTTGGGACAGCGCGGCCCGGGCGACCTTGCGCCCGATGCCGTCGTTCGGATGATTCGCGCTCTGCAGACCGCGAGCATGCGTGATGCCGCCCACTTGCTCGCGCAGGAATCGCTTTTGTTGCGCCCCGAAGCGGGCGCCGGGCGGCCATGACGGACGAACCTCCGCGCCCGTCCCGGCGCGACGAGATTCTGCTGGAGTCCTTTCTCGATATGATGAGCGCGGAACGCGGCGCTGCGGCCAATACCATGGATGGCTATCGGCGTGACATTCGGGAATTTGCGCGCCACTGCTCCGTGAGTGGCAGCGATCTTGCCGTGGCGACCCCGGAACATCTGCGCAATCATCTGCAGCACCTGTCCGCGTCTGCAATCAAGGCATCGTCGCAGGCGCGAAAACTGTCGGCGCTGCGCCGATTTTACCTGTTCCTCTATGATGAGGGCGTCCGGTCCGATAATCCTTGTGCCGCCATCGACTCGCCCCGGCTGACACGCCCCCTGCCAAAGGTGTTGACGCCCGCTGAATGTCTGGCGCTGATCGAAACGGCGCGTGCGCAACCGGACGGTACGCCCGAGGAAATGCGCCTGTATTGCATGATCGAAATGCTCTATGCCTCGGGACTGCGGGTGAGTGAACTTGTCACCCTGCCACTCTCCACAGTGCGGGGAAATCACGCGACAATCTTCGTCCGCGGAAAGGGCGGCCGCGAACGTCTCGTTCCGCTGGGAGAGCCTGCGCGGCGCGCGCTTCATGAGTATTTGCAAATCCGTGCGGTGTTTCTGCCGCCGGGCCACAAGGGCGCGCCGCAATATCTGTTTCCCTCAGCCAGCGCGAAGGGACACCTGACCCGGCGGCGCTGCCATCAGTTGCTGAAGGAACTTGCCGTCCTGACCGGCATTGATCCGGATCGCCTGTCACCGCACGTCCTGCGGCACGCGTTTGCCACCCACCTTGTGGAAGGCGGCGCCGATTTGCGGACGGTGCAGTCATTGCTGGGCCATGCCGACATTGCAACGACCCAGATTTACACCCACGTCGCACGCGAGAGGCTGAGAACCGTTGTCGAATCGGCCCATCCGCTGGCGCGGGCGAAAGCGCAAAACCGCCGATGACCTTGCCGCGCGTGATCTGACGCGATAGGGCTGCCGGTGCGTAACCAGGCTTGTGCCGGTATCTTCATGAAAGCCTACCTGGAATTTGAAAAGCCCATTGCAGAGCTTGAGGGGCGGATCGAAGAGCTGCGCCAGGGCGAGGGCAAGGAAAAACCCGGCGCTGCGGCCGTCAATACTGACGAAGAAATTCAGCGGCTGAATGCGCGGACAGCGCAACTGATCGCGGACACTTACGCCCGCCTGTCCCCCTGGCAGAAAACCCAGGTTGCGCGGCACCCGGCACGGCCGCATTTCTGCGACTATATGAGTCGCCTGGTCCCGGACTTCATCCCGCTTTCAGGCGACCGGTTGTTCGGGGAGGACAAGGCCATCGTAGCTGGCCTTGGGTGGTTTCGCGGTTTCGCGGTGGCTGTCGTCGGCCAGGAAAAGGGGAACGACACCGCCTCGCGGCTCAAGCACAATTTCGGCATGGGATTACCGGAGGGCTATCGCAAGGTGCAGCGGCTCTTCGACCTTGCCGGTCGCTTTGGACTTCCGGTGATCTCGCTCGTGGACACCGCGGGGGCCTATCCCGGAATTGGCGCCGAGGAGCGTGGTCAGGCAGAGGCGATCGCGCGTTCGACGGAAGCATGCCTCGCACTTGGCACGCCTTTCGTGGCGGCCATTATCGGAGAGGGCGGGTCGGGCGGCGCGGTCGCCATCGCGACGGCGAACCGCGTGTTCATGCTCGAACACTCGATTTATTCGGTGATTTCACCGGAAGGCTGCGCCTCGATTTTGTGGCACAAGTCGGAAAAGGCCAGCGATGCAGCTGCGGCGATGCGGATCACCCCTCAGGACCTGATCGACCTCGATATCATCGACGCGATCATTCCGGAGCCGGTGGGCGGCGCACATCGCGCGCCGGAGAAAGCCATCGACGCGACGGGCGACGTGATCGAACGCGCCCTGCGTGAACTTGCAGGATTGAGCCCGGACGAACTCCGTCGCCAGCGCCGCGAAAAATTCCTGCGCATCGGCTCCCCGTAATCTTCTCTCACTTGCGCAAGCGATCGGCGCTCTTGTACCTCGGCCGCATGCGGGCTCGACGCCCGCGGTCCAAGGGTCACGCGGGTTACACCAGCGCGCCGTGGCAGTGCTTGAACTTCTTGCCTGAGCCGCAGGGGCAGGCGGCGTTGCGACTCACTTTGCCCCAGGTGGCCGGATCGTTCGGGTCAATGTTCTCGGCCGGCTCGCGCAAGCGCACGCCACCGAGCATCAGCGGCTGGGCCGGCGCAAACTCGTCTTCTCCGGTCAGAGGATTGATATGATGCGCCTCCATGCGAGGGAGTTGCCGTTCCTCGACCGGTGGCGGCTCGCCCATGCGGACCTGGACGTGCAGCAACTGACGCACGACATCGGTGCGCAGTCTCAGCAACAGGTTCTCGAACAGGGTCAGTGCTTCGCTCTTGTATTCGTTGAGCGGATCGCGCTGACCGTATCCTCTTAGTCCCACATATTGCCGCAGATGTTCCAGATTGATGATGTGCTCACGCCAGTCCTGATCGAGCGTCTGCAGCAGGATCGCCTTTTCGAGATAGCGGATGATCTCATTGCCGAATTTCTCGGCCCGTTCCGCATAGCGCGCGTTCACCGCGGTGAGAATGCGTTCGCGGATTTCTTCGTCGGCAATGCCTTCTTCTTTGGCCCATTCAACAACGGGCAGCTCCACGCCAAAGGTTTCGTTGGCTTCTGTTTCGAGACCAGGAGTATCCCATTGCTCGGCGTAGGCGCGTTCGGGGATATGGCGCTTGACCATTTCCTCGCTCACCTGCTGCCGCATCTCGGCAATGATTTCTTCGACTTCCGCCGTGCGCATGATCTCGAGCCGCTGCTCGAAAATGACTTTGCGCTGATCGTTCAGTACATTGTCGAATTTCAGCAGGTTCTTTCGGATTTCGAAATTTCGCGCTTCGACCTTCTGCTGCGCCTTTTCGAGCGCCTTGTTCACCCAGGGGTGGGCGATGGCCTCGCCCTTTTCGAGCCCGAGTCGCTGCAGAATGGCATCCATGCGTTCCGACCCGAAGATCCGCATCAGGTCATCCTGCAGGCTCAGATAGAATTTCGACGCGCCCGGATCGCCCTGGCGGCCTGACCGGCCGCGCAACTGGTTGTCGATGCGCCGGCTTTCATGCCGTTCCGTACCCAGAATGAACAACCCGCCCGCCGCGATCACCGTCTCCTTGTCCCGCGCGACTTCGTCACGGATTCCAGCCGCGCGCTGCGCAAGCTCCGCCTCGCCGGTGATGCCTTCCAGTTCCAGCCGGATGCGCATGTCGGGATTGCCGCCGAGCTGAATGTCCGTTCCGCGGCCCGCCATATTCGTGGCGATGGTGACCGCTTTCGACCGTCCGGCCTGCGCGACGATCGTGGCTTCCTGTTCGTGGAAGCGGGCGTTCAGCACATTGTGCGGAATCGGATTGGACTTTTTCGACAGTTCGACCAGATAGGCACCGATGTCGCGGTGTTCCTTGCCCTGCGGCGTGTCGCCAAGCTTCCCGGCCTTTTCCAGCAGTTCGTCACCGATATCCCGGATGAATTTGCGATCCTTGAGTTTCGCATCGAGGTCTTCCGATTTCTCGATCGAAACCGTACCGACCAGCACCGGCTGGCCCTTCATGTGGCATTCGGCGATCTGCGTGACGATCGCCCGGTGCTTCTCTTCCTCCGTGCGATAAACCTCATCATCGGCGTCCATGCGGCACACCGGCCGGTTGGTCGGAATCTCGACCACGTCGAGATTGTAGATGTCCATGAACTCGGGGGCTTCCGTCATGGCCGTGCCGGTCATGCCCGCAAGCTTTGAATAAAGCCGGAAATAATTCTGGAAGGTGATCGAGGCCAGCGTCACATTTTCCGACTGGATTGGTACATGCTCCTTGGCTTCGAGCGCCTGATGAAGCCCTTCCGAGTAACGCCGGCCTTCCATCATGCGGCCGGTGAATTCGTCGATGATTACGACCTTCCCATCCTTGACGATGTAGTCGCGATCAAACTGAAACAACTTGTGTGCACGCAGCGCCTGATTGACGTGGTGAACAACGGTGATGTTGTTGATGTCGTAAAGGTCGCCTTCTTCGAGCGCGCCCGCGCTGCGAAGCAGTTCGACCATATGCTCATTGCCCTCTTCCGTCAGGCTGACCTGCTTCTGCTTCTCATCGACTTCAAAGTCTTCCTTGACCAGTTGCGGGATGAGTGCATCCACCTTCCGGTAGAATTCGGACTGATCCTCCGTCGGACCGGAAATGATCAGCGGCGTTCGCGCCTCATCGACCAGAATTGAGTCGACCTCGTCCACAATCGCGTAATTGTGGCCGCGCTGGGTCATCTGTTCGAGCGCGTATTTCATGTTGTCGCGCAGATAGTCGAAGCCGAATTCGTTGTTCGTGCCGTAGGTCACGTCCGCGGCATAGGCGATGCGGCGCTCTTCATCGGTGAGGCCGTGCACGATGACGCCGACCGACAGCCCGAGGAAGCTGTAAATCTGGCCCATCCATTCGGAGTCGCGCCGGGCCAGGTAATCGTTCACGGTCACGACATGGACGCCCTTGCCTTCGAGCGCATTCAGATAGACCGGCAGTGTCGCCACCAGGGTTTTGCCTTCGCCGGTCTTCATTTCGGCGATCTTGCCCTCATGGAGAACCATGCCGCCAACCAGCTGCACGTCGAAATGGCGTTGCCCGAGGGTGCGCTTTGCGGCCTCACGGACCGCGGCAAAGGCTTCTGCCAGAAGGTCGTTCAACGTCTCGCCGTTGCGCAGCCGCTCCTTGAACGCCGCCGTCATGGCCAGCAGATCCGAATCGCTCTTCTTCTCGAATTCGGGTTCCAGACCGTTGATGACCGCCACCATCGGCAGTTTGACCTTGACCTTCCGCTCGTTTGCCGAGCCGAACAGCCCCGTCAAAGCATTCAAAGGACGCTGAATAAAATCATCAAGTCCGAGCATGATCCCTCGTGATGCCCCTAAAATGGAAAGTACGGAACGTAAAGGGGCGGCGGCCCGGGCGGATTCCGCACATTCTGAGCTAATAAACGCCCGCGGCAGAGATAAGAACCGCCTTCCCCCTTGTCAATTCGGCCATCTCCTGCCTAATCGGCAGATGAAGGAACCTAAAGCGATTCGGCGCCCAAATGGCTCGCAGGACCGCGACGAAAACGCCAGCCGGTAAAGCCAAAGCCGCCTCCACCCGGAGTGCGCCGGCAAGCCGCGCCATTCGCGCGCAGCCTGCTGGTTTGGCCACCAAAGCGGAAAAGCCGGCGTCCCCTCTTGCCCCGGCCAGTCTGGCCAAATTACCCCCACTCGCAGGCGTGCGCCTCGCGACCGGTGAGGCGAATGTCCGGTATCGGGGGCGGAATGACCTGCTGGTTGGGGTCCTCGCGCCCGGAACCCAGGTTGCGGGGCTCTTCACCCAATCCAAATCCGCCTCCGCGCCGGTCGAATGGTGCCGGGAGAATTTGCCCGGCGGATCTGCCCGTATGCTGGTGGCCAACAGCGGCAATGCCAATGCATTCACCGGGTCGGCCGGAATGGAGGCCGTCCGCAAGATCGCCGAATCGGCTGCCGCGATGTGCGGATGCCGTGCCCTGGAGGTATTCGTTGCATCCACCGGCGTGATCGGGGAGCCGCTGCCGTATCAGAAGATCATTGCCGTCCTTCCGCAGTTGGCCGATTCCGGCGCTGCGGGCGCCTGGCGCGCCGCCGCCGAGGCGATCATGACCACGGATACCTATCCGAAACTGGCGACCGCCAGCGCCTTCATTGATGGCCATCGTGTGACGATCAACGGGATTGCCAAGGGCTCCGGAATGATCGCGCCCGATATGGCGACACTGTTATCGTTCCTGTTCACGGATGCATCATTGCCGGCGGCGGTGTTGCAGCCTTTGCTGACCGAAGCCGCCGCGAATTCTTTCAACGCAATCACTGTCGATAGTGACACCTCGACCAGCGATACATTGCTGCTGTTCGCGACAGGGAAGGGTGCTCCACATCCCCCGATCACGAAGGCCACGGACCGGCGTCTGGACCAATTCAGGGATCGGCTGAATGCGGTGTGTCTCGATCTTGCCCTTCAGGTTGTGAAGGATGGCGAGGGCGCCTCAAGATTGATCCGGATCGACGTCGCCGGAGCGCAAAGCAATGATGCGGCAAAGAAAATAGCCTTCGCTATCGCCAATTCACCGCTCGTAAAGACCGCCATCGCCGGCGGGGATGCGAACTGGGGCCGGATCGTCATGGCAGTCGGCAAATCCGGCGAAGCCGCCGATCGGGACCGCCTGTCGATTGCGTTTGGTAACCATGTGGTGGCCGAGAACGGGGCCCGCGCGCAACATTACGATGAACGGAAAGCCGCAACCGCGGTGCAGGGGCGCGAAGTGGCGATCGCAGTTGACGTAGGCGTCGGCAAAGGAAAGGCCAGGGTTTGGACCTGCGACCTCACCGAGGGTTACATCCGCATCAACGGATCCTACCGGAGTTGATTGCCACGCGTCCGCTGATCCTGGTTGCCGCTTGTGCACTGGTCGATCTCCGTCAACGTGTCCTGGTCGCCAAACGGCCGGAGGGCAAAACCTTTGGTGGATTGTTGGAATTCCCGGGAGGCAAGCTTGAGGCCGGAGAATCTGCCGAACAGGCGGTCATTCGTGAACTGCGGGAAGAACTCGCCGTGACGATAGCCATCGCTGACCTGCAACCCCTGACATTTGCGTCCCATGCCTATGCGAATTTCCAATTGCTGATGCCGCTGTTTGTCTGCCGCCAATGGGACGGCCAGCCACAACCAATCGAGCATGAAGAGATCGCGTGGGTCAGCGTGGCGGATTTGGCCGGCCCCACCTCCGCCTGGCCCATGCCGCCCGCAGATGCGCCGCTGCTGCCAGCGCTCGCCACCTGGCTCGCCGCCTGACTATGTCATGGTTTTGTTCCATCCGCGGGTCTCAGTGCATCTGCCAGTCGCGTTCGCGCTGAGCCGGGGCGAAGCGGCTTCTGCTGGCTTTCATGTGGCGCCCAGCCGATCAGGTACACGATGTCAAAAGTAGCCGGAACGCGGCCCTGATCGTCCCCGCATTGCCGGACGTATTCGGTTACAACCGCCGCAAGAAGACGGCGGGACATAAAATTGGGCCTTCGTTGCGCCAGCACATTGGTTTCACCGAGCGTGCGCAGATCCGCAAACAGCTGAACCGGTTCACGATAGCGAACCGTGGTGCGCTCGATGTCGGCCACCGGAAGAGCGAATCCGGCCCGTTGCAACAGACCACCTAAGTCGCGGACATCGCCAAAGGGGGCGACGCGCGGTGAGGCGCCGCCCAAAAGTCCCGCCTCGGCCGCCGCAAACGCCAGCTTCAGTTCGCGCAACGACTCGCCGCCAAACAGCGCCGCGATGAAAACTCCATCGGGCTTCAGTGCACGGTGAATCTGTACCAGCGCGCCGGGGAGATCGTTTACCGCATGCAGCGAGAGAACACTGGTGATCAGATCGAACGAAGCATCGGCGAAGGGCAAACTCTCTTCATCCGCGACCACTCCGGGGCCACCGGCAAATCCTGTACGCGTCCAATTGGCGGCGCTCTCGCGCAAAATTTGGAACGCTTGGTTCCGGGAGCTCAAATCCAGCGCGGAGACAAAGCTCCTGTTGATGGTTCCGATTCGCGCGGCAATCTGCTCTGCGGCCTCGGTCAACAGAAACCGGCCTGATTCCGGCGAATCATGGCGCGCGCGCCGCCGCCGGTAGGCTTTGCGATCGAAAATCCGGTGGGGCCGGGAGGCGCTCATGAGATAGAGTTAGGGTATGGGCGCGGCCGAGCAAATAAGGGCGGGCGGAAATCTTATGGCGCGCCGGATTGTCCGGAGCGTAACGGATTTGTTTTTCCCGCCGCTTTGTATGGGTTGTCGCAAGCGCATCGGCGAACCTCATGCGCTCTGCCCCGCTTGCTGGTTGGCGATTTCCTTCATCGAAGGCGCCGTATGCGCCAAATGCGGCCTGCCGTTTGAGGCCGATCCGGGCGGTGAAACCCTCTGCGGCGCGTGCCACGCAGAGCCGCACGCCTTTGACTGCGCGCGTTCCCTTTTCAAATATGACGATGCTTCAAAAGGATTGAT
>JANWHR010000016.1 GCA_025450355.1 Micropepsaceae bacterium | reverse complement strand
GGCGTGGCGGTGGCGGGGGCCGGCGCAGCCGTGCTGGAGGCAAATGCCGCGTTTCGCGAGTTTTTTTCATCGGCCGGAGATTTGTCGCAAACCCCGGAATTGACCGCCCTGATCGAGCCTGATGCGCGCGAACCCGCGCTCGGACTGATTGCAAAATGTTTGAGCGGTGAACGCAGTCCTGCCCCGGTGGAGATTTTGTGCCAACCACGGCCGAACGTTCGCCAGCGCTCGGCGCAATTGTTCGCCAGCCCGTTGACCGGTGCCCGTGGCAATGATGCCCGCGCGCTGCTGTATCTGATTGATACATCCGATCAGCGCGATCTCGAGACACAATTCGCACACTCGCAGAAAATGCATGCAGTAAACCAGTTGGCGAGCGGCATGGCCCATGATTTCAACAATCTGCTCCAGGCCATCATGGGAAATTGCGATCTTCTGCTGATGCGCCATCCGGCCGGCGATCCGTCTTTTGCCGAGCTGAACGAGGTCAGACAAAACTCCGTTCGCGCAGCAGGGCTGGTCCGTCAGCTTCTCGCCTTTTCACGCCAGCAGGCGTTGCAGCCGAAAGTGATTGTGCTGTCCGACACGATTACCGACCTGTCGCTGCTTTTGCGGCGCCTGGTGGGAGAGGCCATCGTCGTGCAGGTCGAGCACGGAGCCGAGCTTTGGCCCGTCCATGTGGACGAAGGGCAGATTGCAAACGCGGTCATGAACCTGGTGGTGAACTCCCGCGACGCCATGCCCACCGGCGGGGGGATGATCAATATCCGCACAACGAATGTGTCGCGCGATCACGCCGTCGCACTGGTTACGGGCGAGTTGCCGGCAGGGGATTATGTGCTGATTGAGGTTGGCGACACCGGCTGCGGCATCCCGAAAGAAAATCTCGAAAAAATCTTCGAACCGTTCTTCACGACGAAGCCGGTTGGTCATGGCACGGGGCTTGGCCTTTCAACCGTTTACGGCGTGGTGAAGCAGACCGGCGGGTTCATCAATGTCGAAAGCCAGCCCGGGCAGGGGGCCGTATTCTCGATTTACCTGCCGCGCTATCGCGGTTCCGTGCCGGAAGGAGACAACGTAGAAGAACTGGAGCGCACAGGAATGCGCGACATCACCGGACAGGACACCATTCTGTTGGTGGAAGATGAGGATGCAGTTCGCAGTTTCGCCGCCCGCGCCCTGAAGCTGCGCGGCTACACTGTGCTCGAAGCCTCCAACGGAGAAGCGGCGCTGGACATTGTCCGGCGTTACCCGGACGTCATCCATCTGCTGATCACGGACGTGATGATGCCCAATATGGATGGGCCGACGCTGGTGCGCGCCGCGATCAAGCTCCAGCCGGAAATGAGGGTCATCTACATGTCCGGCTATGCCGAAGACGTCTTCCGGCGCGGTGGCGAGCGAACGGAAGAGGTACACTTTCTGCCCAAACCATTCGGCCTCAAGCAACTGGTCGCAAAGGTCAAGGAGGTCCTTTCAGGTGCTCCTCCCGCGCGGCAGTTGCCGATCCAGGTTCAGGCCGTTGCCGCGGTTCTGAGCGATGGAGCCAGCGCCGAATAGGCACAGAAGCCGCGCAGCAGGGGCTGGCGCTTGCCTTTGTCGCCCTGTTCCAGCAGCATTGCCACGATCATCAATCGAGGGTGGCAATGGCGGAAAAATCGCGCAAGCCCGGTGCGAGCCGGAAAGCGCCGGGCGTGGGAAAAAAACCGAACACCGGGCGGGCGGGCGGGCGGGCGAGTGCCCGGTCACGCGGCAACGCGAAGACACCGGACACGCTGCTGCTGGTTGCGACACGCAAAGGCGCATGGCTTTACTCCAGCGACGGCTCACGACGGCAATGGAAGGCTGCCGGGCCGCACTTCCTCGGGCAGATCGTAAACCACCTGGTGCTGGACCCGCGAGATCGCCGCACCATACTTGCGGCCACCAGCACCGGGCACCTGGGGCCAACCCTGCACCGCTCGACCAATTTTGGACGCAGCTGGCAGGAAGCCGCCCGCCCGCCCGGCTTTGCGAAGGCGCCGGATGGTCAAACCGGGCGCACGGTGAAGCATACATTCTGGCTTACCCCGGGGCACGCAAGCGAGCCGAACGTCTGGTATGCCGGAACGTCACCACAAGGCCTGTTCCGCTCTGAAGATGGCGGCAACCATTGGGAACCATTCGGCGCGATCAATGATGACCAGCAATATCGCAGCTGGATGGGAAGAGAGCAGGACGGCACGCCCGATGGACCGAAGCTGCACTCGATCACGATCGATCCGCGCGATCCCAAACATATGTATATTGGAATGTCCGGCGGCGGCGTGCACGAATCTCATGACGCGGGGCGTTCCTTTGCCCCGCTGGCCAAAGGGCTCGAAGTCGTCGAAGGCTTCAATCCTGCCGATATGACATTTCACGACCCGCATTGCATCCGCCTGTGCCCAGGCAACCCCGACCGGCTGTACCAGCAGAATCACTGCGGCATTTACCGCATCGACCGGCCATCGGACGAATGGGTGCGAATTGGAAGGAACATGCCTGGCCGGATCGGTGACATCGGCTTTCCAATGGTGGTGCACCCGCGAAATGACCAGGTGGTTTGGGTGTTTCCGATGGACGGACAAAGCGTCTGGCCGCGCACGAGCCCCGATGGGAAACCGGCGGTTTATCAAACGCGCAACGCGGGCAAGACCTGGCAACGAAAGAATACAGGCCTGCCGGACAACCAGGCATGGTGGACGGTGAAGCGTCAGGCCATGACTGCCGACGCACACGATCCCGTGGGGCTCTATTTCGGCACGACGAGTGGAGATTTGTGGATGAGCCGCGATGAGGGTCAGAACTGGCGCAACATCGCGCGCCATTTGCCGGAAATCTATGCCGTGGAGACGGCCCTGTTATAACCCGCGCGTACTGCCCATGAGAATTCTCATACCAACCCCGCTACGCTCCTACACCGGTGCGCGCGAAGTGGAAGCCTGTGGACAGTCGTTGGCTGAAGTGCTTTTGGATCTCGACCGGCGATATCCGGGATTTCGCTTCCGGATGATCGATGAGCAGGACAAGGTTCGGCCGCACATCCGGGTTTTCATAAACGGCGAACAGACCTTCGATGTGCAACACGTGCTTCAGCCCTCCGATGCCATCCACATCGTGCAGGCATTGAGCGGCGGCTGATGGCGGAAGATTCGCAAGCCACGCCGTTGCCGCTGAATGGCGTGCGTGTGCTCGATGTCAGCCAGATCATGGCCGGCCCGTTCTGCTCCATGTTGCTGGGCGATATGGGAGCCGACGTAATCAAAATCGAAGCGCCGCCAGAAGGCGATCAGACCCGGCGCGCCATGGCATTCAAACTGAAGGGCAGCGACAGCCTCGGATTCTTCAACCTCAATCGCAACAAGCGCAGTGTGGCGCTGGACCTGAAGCAGCCTGCCGCACGCGAGGTGTTTTACCGCCTCGCGAGAACGGCGGATATTGTCGTTGAAAATTTCCGGCCTGGTGTCACGAAGCGGTTAGGGATCGATTACGCCACATTGCGCGAACTGAATCCGGGAATCATTTATGCAAGCATTTCGGGATTTGGTCAGACCGGGCCCTGGTCGCAGCGGCCGGGATTTGATCTGATTGCGCAGGCCATGTCCGGCGTCATGAGCATTACCGGCCAGCCGGGAGGCCCGCCAACGAAATCCGGCGTGCCGGTATCCGACATCGGTTGTGCGCTGTTTGCACTGTACGGTGTGCTCTCTGCACTGATCCTGCGCGGGAAGACGGGCCGCGGGCAGTATGTCGATGCGTCACTGTTTGAGGCGGCGATCGCGTTTTCGATCTGGGACATTTCGGAATTCTGGGGTACCGGCCAGGTGCCCGGGCCGCTGGGAACGGCAAACCGGTTCAGTGCGCCCTATCAGGCCGTGAAGGCCAAGGACGGATATTTTGTGCTGGGCGCAAATTCAAATCGACTATGGCAAACACTTTGCAGTGTATTGGGCCGGCCAGAGCTCGGGAAGGATGCGCGCTTCACGACCATCGCGAACAGGCTCCGAAATCGGTTGGCACTGGTCGGGGAGCTGGAAATCTTGCTCGCCGAACGTCCCGTAGCCGAGTGGGTGGACATTCTGCTTGCCGCCGGGATTCCGGCAGGGCCAATCCTTGACTACGCGCAGGCGTTGTCCAGTGAGCAGGTCGCTGCACGGCAAGCTGTGATGGAATTCGATCATCCCGTCGAGGGGCGCGTGAAATCCATCGGATTTCCGGTGAAGCTTTCCGAAACGGCGCAAAGCGTGCGGCGGCCACCGCCTCTGCTGGGCGAACATAACGAGGAAATTTTTGATGAGCTCGGGATTTCGGGTGAATTGCGCGCGGTGTTGAACGGGCAGGCGCAATGACCGGGCGCGTTCATTACAGCAAATCCGGCGCCGTCGCCTCTGTCCTGTTCGACCGCATCGAGGCACGGAATGCGATGACCTGGGCGATGTATGAGCAGCTCGCGGAGGCATGCCGGGCCATTGCGTCCGACAGCGAAATCCGCGTCGCCGTATTCCGTGGCGCCGGAGGCAATTTCGCCGCCGGCACGGATATTGCGCAGTTCAGGAGCTTCACGGGTGGAGAGAGCGGCATCGGTTATGAACGCCGGATTGAAGCATCGAATGAACTGATCGAACGCATTCCCAAACCGGTAATCGCCGTCGTTGAAGGCAATTGCGTTGGAGGTGGCCTGATCATCGCGAGCGCTTGCGATATCCGCATCTCGGCGCCATCCGCGCGGTTTGGCGTGCCGATCGCGCGGACGCTTGGCAATTGTTTGTCGCCATTTAATGTCGCACGGCTTCTCGCGCATTTCGGCCCGGCGCGCACGAAACGGATGCTGCTGTTTGCGGAATTGATTTCCGCGCAGGAAGCGCTGGACTGCGGCTTCGTTGCGCGAGTAGGCGATGCCGCCGGACTCGGTCAGATGGCCGGCGAGCTTTGCACGCGCGTTTCGGGTCAGGCGCCGGTCACGATGCTGGCGGCGAAAGAAATGGCGCGGCGGATTGGAACTGCCAATGTCCCCAATTGCGATGATCTCATCCGCCAGGTGTATGGGAGCGCCGACTTCAGCGAGGGCGTTGAGGCATTTCTTGCAAAGCGCCGTCCGCAATGGCGCGGCATCTGAATCGGTGATACAGCCCGCGTGCTTGCCTAAGCTTTCGCTACACGGAAGGCAGGATTAAGCCATGAAACCAGCCTGGTTTGCTTCCGCGGTACTTTCGCTGGCCCTTCTGCCGGGCAGTTCAGCAATGGCGCGGCAGTGGAATCCGGACGTCCACGCGCAGGCGCTGGATTATTCGCAGATCGTGCACGTCAGGCCGACTGGCGAAGTCGTTCTGGTCTGGTGGGTGGTTCCCGAGATCTTCACGCCGAACGCGAACAACCAGGCCCTGCTTGGTGTGCTGTCACGTTACATTGTGCTCGGCGTTGCAGACGGAAGAGCCGGGCCGAATGGACAACTGGCATTTGAAAATCTGCCTCCCGTTCAGATCATGGACCAAATGTCCCACGACTATTCGCCTCTGCCCGAGAACGCGCTTCCTGCCGATGTCGCACAGGCGGTGACGACGTTGCAGGGACTGGCAATGCAAAGTCCGCTCGGCCCGATCGCACAGGGCATGCACTGGCTGGTCTATCAGGCGAACACCGTGCACAGCTGCATGCCGGGCAGGCTGTCGGTTCCGGTTGCCGGCGTGACCTACACCTACGACACGCCGATCCCGGGTTGCCCGAAATAAGCGGGCGCAGCCTCGCGAAAATAACACCGCACGCCGCAAACTGAACCGGAACCTGCGAGTGACACGCTCCGTTGTCATTCTGATGCCGCGCATCCCGCGCGTTCATGCACCAACAAGGACACCGGAGATGGACACACCCGTGCATAACTCATCCGGCATGTCGCAGCCGAAATCCGATGGTCTCGCCGTTGATATGTCCGCGCTGGCGGAAAGCGCAAAGGCGAAGCTCGGCGAGATCGGTGCGCCAGTCAAAGACAAAGCAATCGAAGTAGCCTCCCAGCAGAAGGATGCCGGTGCGGAGCAACTTCAGACGGCGGCGCGCGCAATTCACGGCGCGGCCCGCGAACTGGAATCCGCGATGCCGCAATCGGCGGGATACATTCATGATCTCGGTCAGCGGGTGGAGCAACTGGCTTCCGACATTCACAGTGGCAGCGTCGACGAGTTGCTGAGCAGGTTGACGACGTTTGCCCGGAACCAGCCGGCTGTGTTGTTCGGTGGCGCACTGCTGACGGGAATTGCGCTCAGCCGCTTCCTGAAGAGTTCGGGGCAAAACACGGCGACAAACGTCAATCCGATGAGCACGACCGGAATGGGCACCGGGGTCGGAATGAGCGGCATGAGTACGATGCAGAGCGGCCCCCGTACGCTTCAGTCCGGATCCGCGGCGTCGGGAACGGGCCAGGGCGGCTTCGGCGGCGCCGGCAGTCCCCATCGCGGCCGAACGGGGGGGAGCTTCTGATGAACATCCATTTCAACCGCTCCATTCCCGAAATCGCCGGCGATGTGGTGCATCAGTTCACGACGCTGGTGCGAAAGGAAGGACAGCTTGCCCGGGCTGAAGTTTCGCAAAAAATGGCTCATGCCGCGGGTGGCATCGGCCTCGCGATCTTTGGCGCAGTGCTGGCCATTCCGGCACTCGTGATCCTGCTGGAAGCGGCCGTCGCCGGTCTGACGAGCGCGGGGTGGCCCGTTTATTGGGCCGCATTCCTCATCGGCGGCGTTTCGCTGCTGATCGGGATCGCCTTGCTGTTGGCCGGCGCGAATCGCCTGAAGGGCGATAACCTTGTCCCGCAGAAAACCATCCATCAACTGCAGCGCGACGTCGACGTCGCGTCGCATGAGGCGAGTAAGAAACATGGCGTCAACAGAGCAGCTTGAACGTGAGGCGGAGGTGACCAGGGCACAACTGGCAGCCTCTCTCGACGAATTGCGTTCGATCACGCCGGGACGGGTGATCGACGAAGTTTTGGGCTACGCGAAGAGCGGCAGCGCGGAACTGCTCCGCGGACTGGGCAATCAGGTCGTGGAACATCCCTTGCCCGCCACACTGATTGGAGCCGGAATCGCATGG
>JANWHR010000015.1 GCA_025450355.1 Micropepsaceae bacterium | reverse complement strand
CGGCCCGGGCATGCTCGGAACGAGAATCAGCAATGGCCATATCCGCGCGGTTGGGCCTGGCGATGTCGTGGTCGTGCCGCCCAACACGCCGGTTCAGTTCACGGAGGTGAATTCTGGCGAACTCGTTTATCTCGTCCTGCGCGTCGATCCGCACAAGGTGCTCACCGCCGCCCGCTAACCGCTGCTAAAGGCCGTCATAGGCGCGCTGCAGGTCGGCGATGTCGAACTTCTTCATTTTCAGGAACGCTTGCGTCACACGCGCAATCTGCTGGGGGCTGCCCCGCGTCATCATTTCGTCCATCAGAGCCGGCACGACCTGCCATGACAGGCCGTAGCGATCCTTCAGCCAACCGCACTGTCCGGACGCGGGATCTGTGGAAAGCGCCGCCCAATAGCGGTCAATCTCCTGTTGGTCCGTGCAACGCAGCATGAAGGAGACGGCTTCATTGAAGGTGAAGTCATGTGCCTGCGTGCTGTCCAGGGCCGCAAAATGCTGCCCGGCCAGAGTGAACGCGTAGTAATTCGCCTTGCTGTTGCTGTCGCTCACTTCGCCGGCGCCGTAACGCGCCACATGTCCGACCGCGGATTCCGGAAACAGGGAGGTGTAATACAGGATCGCTTCTTCCACTTTGCCGCTGTTCGCGCCCGTGAACATCAGCATCGGCGTGATTTTCTGCTGGATTTCGCGTCCGCTGGCGAACATCACCTGCCACGAAAGCCCGTAGCGGTCCTGCACCCAACCGTACAGATCGCTGAACGGATAGGCGCCCAGCGGCATCAGCACCTGCCCCTGATCGGAAAGTTTGGCCCAAAGGGCTTCGGTCTCCGGCACGGTGCCGCATTCGGACAGGAACGATACCGCAGGTGTAAAGCGGAATTCCGGTCCCGCGAACAACAGCTGAAATGTCTGCCCCGCAAGCTCCAGGATGACGATTTCCACCGCACCCGAAGGCGTATTGCCCAAACTCACCGACGCCCTGACCCGGGAATTTGCGAAGGCCGACGTGTAGAGCGCGACCGCATCGCGCGCCTGCCTGTCGAACCAGAGATGGGGCGTGATCTTCTGCACCGTTCACCACCTTGATGTGCAGCCCAGAATATCAGGACCGGGGCCAGACCGGCCAGAAAAGCGGCCCGGTACAACCTTTGCTGGTTGTCGCCAGACCGCAGGTGGAGCAAAATAAACGATTGGTAATGTTGAACCGATTGGGCTGAACACGGAGGCATCGCCATGAACATTCGGTCTGCAATTACTTTTGGAGCAATTCTTTCGGCGACGGCCCTGTCTGGCGCCGCCCAGGGGCAGGGTTCCGCGGCAATCATGCTCACCGACGGAACCAAAATGGACAATTTCAACAAGGTGGGCGATGCAAATTGGCGCGTTGCCGAGCGCGCGATCGTTGCCAATGAGGGCAGGGGTTTTCTCGTCAGCAAACAGTCTTTCGACAATTTCCGTCTGCGCGCGGAATTCTATCCTGATGAAGAAACCGACAGCGGGATTTTCATTCGCTGCGATGATCCGCAGCAAATCAGTGCGCGGTCCTGCTATGAAATCAACATCTATGACACAAATACCAATCGCAACAACGCGACCGGTGCGATCGTCAATGTGGTGCCGCCTGAGCGCTCGCCGCAAACTGAGCTGAAGTGGAACGTGCTTGAGATTGAAGCAAGGGGCCCACAACTGAACGTCAGCATCAATGGAGAACGAACCGCGAGTGTCCAGGACACAAAACATGCGCTCGGTCCCATTGCGCTGCAATTTGCCAAGGGCGTGGTTTATTTCCGCAAGGTGGAAGTCACGCCGCTCTCGGCCGCGGACCTGGAAGCCGCGAAATCCCCGCTCTATGTCAATTGCAAAGATGGTTTTGCCATCCTCTTCCCCGGCGAACCGCAGATGCGGGAGGGGCGCTTCACGGACGGAAACGGTTCGAGCCTGCCGGCCCATGAATATTCGCTGGAAAAGGGCGGAGGCCGGTATTCCGTCACGGTGGTGGACTATACAAGTGGACCAAGGGCCGACAAGGCGATCGTAAACTACGCATTAGATGGGCTGGCCAAAAAAGGAGAGGTCCGGAACCGCGCGAATGGTATCGAGGTTGGGATAAGCAGACCTGGCGGGCAGATCAATGTCGCGGAGCCAAACGGGCGCCAATTGCGGGGTTCGGCCTACATGATGCAGCACAGGCTGTACATCACGCAGGCCGATGTGCCGATGGGCGATATTTCGGCGCTGCAGTTCGAACAGTCGATTGCAGTCACGAACCGCGCCGGAACAGATCTGGATCGGGTCTCCCCCAACAATGCGGAAATCCGCACCTACGACTGCCGCTGAACGCGCGCGGAAACCGCGAGCAGCGCATAGGTGGCGAGCCAATGTTCGCCCATATAGTGGCCGGTGATCGACGGCAATGCCGCCGAAAGATGATGCTCGGCGGTATCAATGGCGAGTCGGCGCACCCGATCGTCCGGTGCGAGCAGCCCCGCGATTTCGAACCAGGACCAGGCGCGGCTGAGATTGAGGCCGTCGAGATGGACGATTCTGCCGTCGCTGCGGTCGCTGACAATCGCTGGCTGGAACAGGCAATGAGGCTCACCCTGCCTGAGGCGCGGCAAGAACTTGTGAAACCAATCCCGGAATTCGTCGCGCGCAAGCACCACGCCCATGCATTGCGCTTCCACCAGCGAGGGCGAGAGAAAATCTTCACCGCCCGGCTCCCGGCACTGGCAATTCGCATCATTCGCATACCAGCGCCGCGCGGCCGCGTGCAGGATCAGCCTGAATCCCTCATCCTGCGCCGCATTCGCATAGTCGCATGCAAGGCGCAGCGCGAAAGCCGTATTGCCATGTGTCCCGGCGCGCACTGGATAGGTGGCGCGCGGCAGCCATTGCCGGAACCTGGTCACGAAGGCGACGGCGAGAGGCTCCAGACCACCTGCCCAATTTGAATTGTGCCGCAGCAATTCGGACTGCAGTTCAAGCAGCCATGCCCAGCCATAGGGACGCTCAAATCCCGCCGAAGACGGCTGCGCCAGATAGGCACATTCACCGGCGATGTTTTGCGGCGTCAGCGCGTGATCGAAAATCTCCCGGATCGCCGCAGATTCCGGAATCTCCGGATGGACCCGAAGCAGCGTCGCGAGCAGCCAATATGAATGCACGCAAGAGTGCCAGTCGAAGCTGCCGTAAAACACCGGATGAAGCGCGCGCGGCGATTGCAGGTCTTCGGGGCCGGTGAGCACGTGATCCAGCCGGTTCGGATATTCCCGCCTGATATGCGAGAGCGCGATGGATGCCATTTGCGAGGCCAGTGCGGCATCCATGGAATGCAGTGACATCATCCGGGCCGTGTTGATGAGTCGTGCATCGTACCCTGGAGCATTTTCCGCCGAAGTGGCTGCTGGTTCGGCGCAGAAATGCGTCAAACAAATAACTTAAAGCGCGTTTCCGATTCAAAGAAGCTGAAACGCGCTTCAGGTCGCGTAATGGTACCCGGCTTCCTGGAAGTACAACGCGGTCGCCATCGCGCCGGGAGTCAACACCACATCCGGAATGAGGTGATTGGTCAGGTCGGCGGCGAGTGCTTCGTGTGACAGTCTGTCGGGATTTGAGCCGTTCCGGATCAATGCCTCCGATTGCTCCCAGATGGAGTTGTGGCAGGCGAGGAATACGGCGCCGCGGCGCTGCAACGCAGGAATGGAATTGTTGCGCGGCGAGAAGGCGCCTTCCGGGTCCTGGTAATTCTTCGGATCGTCCGAGGCGGCCTTCTGCTCCTGAATCAGCCTGTTGCCGGCAAAAGCGGGACCCGCGAGCTTTGACAATTGATATTTGTCCCAGATCATCTGGTCATACAGGGCCAGATGCGCCGAGGCGTGGGTGGCGGAGATGATCAGAAAATCCGGGTGCTTGAACGAGTGAATCTGCACGTTGAGATTGTTACGCATCAAATTGAGCCAGGGCCCGGCAAGGTCCTTGTTGTCCCAGAGCTGTTTCGGGCTTCCGCGGTAGGCCAGCAGTTCGCGAATTGCTTCGAAATCCCAGCCGTCCTCCTGCTCCAGCGTCATGGGTACGGTTTTGAAATCGCGACGGCGCGGCGCGGCGTTGAGCCGGTCATGGAGCGCTTTCAGGGTTTTCGCGCCTTCCGCCATCCACACATCTGATGCCCTGGCGGCATCGGCGGAATTATTTCCAAGCGCGGCCGCCCCCGCGGCCAGGCCAAGTCCCAAAAGCGCGGCGCGACGGCCGGGATCGTGAATCATCGTTGAGGTCTCGCACGTGATTGCAACGTATCAGCTTACAGCAGTCTCGCGGCGGTTTCTAAGGCTGAAGAGTACCCTCGCCCTATTGGAGGGCGGTGCTGAGCCCGGCTTGCGAACCGGCGCAGCGAGGGTTTACTGCTTTGGCCGGATACCTGGGCCAAAAAAGATGCGCCGATTTCGGATGGGCACAATGATTCTGGCGGCGGCGACCTCGGCCGTTTGCGTCGCGCGCGCGGCTGACGCGCCGCCCCCCAATTTCGCGCCGGACCCGAACACCGGGTGGCAGGCCCCGGAAGACGAATTCATTCCACCGGAGAGCGGGCCGGGCCCGATCCGGTCCGATCCTGCCCACCCCTATCTGAGCTTCTACAGATTTCCGCGCAACCCACACCCGGCCTATCGGGTGGCGGACCTCTCGAACCCGATCCTGCAGCCCTGGACACGCGATGCTTTGCGCCGCGCCAATGAGCACGCGCTCTCGGGTGCGGAAGTGAATCTTCCGAAGGAACGGTGCTGGCCGGTTGGGGTGCCCGGCTTTTCGATCCTGCCCGCGACGCCCATCTACTTCCTCCAGACGCCGCGCGAAGTGGTGATGATCTGGGCCCAGGATCACCAGGTGCGGCATGTCTGGCTCAACCGCAAACACTCCGATCATCCAAAGCCGTCGTGGTTCGGGGAATCGGTGGGTCATTACGAAGGCAATACCCTGGTTGTGGACACGGTCGGCGTGGATCACAGGACATTTGTGGACAATTATTTCACTCCGCATACGGACAAGCTGCACGTGATCGAACGCTATCGCCTGAGCGGCGACGGCAAAACGCTGGAGGTGAACTTGCGGGTGGAAGATCCCGGCGCGTTCACCGCACCGTGGACGGCGTTGCAGCGCTACCGCCGGGTTGTGCAGGGGCCGATGCCGGAAACGGTCTGCGCCGAGAACAACGGCGATCATTTCAACCACGGGCTGGACGCTATTCCGCAGGCACGGGTTTCCGATTTCTGACAAAGGACCGTCGATGAGAAGAGTGCATGGCATGAGAGCCGGCGTTGCCGGCGCGTTGCTCCTTTCAGCCGCGGTGCTGACCGCCCCGGCATTGTCCGCGCCCGGCAGCGGTGCGCCGGCCGCGGGCACTCCCGATTTCATGGGCTCCGGCGCCGGCTGGAACATGATCAATTCCAATGCCACCGATTATGTGGATCCGCCGCCCGGTATCGCAAAGCCGGTTACCAATGATCCGAGATACCCGCACATCGGCAATCTCGAACCTGGACAGAAGACCGACCGCGTGGCCGACGTCAGCAATCCGATCCTGAAGAGTTGGGCGCGCGTCGAAATGGAAAAGACCAATGACGCCGTGCTTCGGGGACGAACGCCTTTCGTTGCCACTTCGCTATGCTGGCCGGGCGGCGTGCCGGCACAGTTGCTGGTCCCCACGAAGGTTTATTTCCTCCAGACGCCGAAGGAAGTCTGGATGGTCTGGGAGCGCGACCAGCTGGTGCGGCGCATCTATCTCGATCGCCCCCACAGTGCAAATCCGAAGCCTCAATGGTTCGGGGAGTCCGTCGGCCATTACGAGAATGGCGACACGCTGGTCATCGACACCATCGGGCTGATCGAACATCCGCTGAGCTTCGTTGACAATTACCGCACGCCGCACACCAAACGGCTTCATGTGGTCGAGCGATGGAAGATCGGCCCGGACAAGCGGACGATCGGGGTTTCATTCAAAGTGGATGATCCGGGCACGTTCAACATGCCGTGGGGCGGCATGATGCGATACCGGAAGGGCAACAACGCGCCCATCGCGGAATTCGTCTGTGCAGAGAATAATCAGGACTATTTCGGCCTCGATGACTACAAAATCCCGGCCGCGGCCAAAGCCGATTTTTGAGACGGGAGGCGCGCACCCTCTCCCCGACGGGGGAGAGGGCTGCCGCCAAAAAGCAGATTAGCCGGGCTCGTGAACCGTAACGACCGGTGCAGGCCAGACATAGGAATAGGGCATCTGCTGCCATTGCGGCGGCAGGGGCTTGTTGTCCGCCGGGGTCGTTCCGACGATGTAATAGCCGCCGATGGCGCCGCCGACGCCGCCGCTCACGCTATTGCCCTCGTAATGATGCCACGGTGAGATCGGGGCCACCCCGGCATAGTCGATGCGATAGGTGCGGGTCACGTCCACGACCGTCCCGTTTGCCTCCGTGAACCGGCGCGTCACAACCATGGACCCGTCCGGCTGCACAATGCGGGCGATCATCACGCCCTCGTCCGCGGTCTGCGCGACCGCCGGAGCAGCAGTCAAGGCAACGCCAACGCCGCTCGCCAGCGCGGCCGCCAGTAGGATTTTATTTAACATTGGCTCACTCCCTTGTTGCGGCCGCCTGGCCGTCATTCCCAGTTTCCACCCCACGCATACGCACGGGGATTCGCCTGGTTTGACAACGGCGCCGCCGCCGATTCCTTTGCGCAAACGGGCGCATAAACTTTCATGTGAGCCCCGAAATCCGTTCAAACCATCGTGCAGAAGCGCTGGCGTGTCATTCCCGGCACCGGAGGTGCGTGGCAAGGGAACCCAGCTGTTCGTACGCGCGCGTGCCTGGCAGAACTGTACTTCGTTTCTATTCTCGCCCTCCCTCGCCTCACCAAACGTTCGGCGCGGCGGGGATGGCAGAAAGAATTCAGAGGGGCGGTCCGACCGTGATGCGATAGGGCCTGACTTCGACGGTCTGGAACAGGCCGGCTTTGACATAGGGATCGTCTTTCGTGAATTGCTCGACGGCCTGACGATCCGGCGCTTCGACGATCAACAACGACCCTGCCATATTCCCCTGCTCGTCGAGATAGGGTCCACCCATTTTCACGCGCACATACGCCTGCCCGCCATTGGCGTAAGCAAGATGGGCCTCACGCGTGGCCATGCGCAGCGAAAGACTGCCCGGCCTATCGACGCAGGAAATCGCAAACAGCGCCATCATCCACCCTCATGCTTCAGCCGCACAGGATTCAAACCCCGCCTGCAGTTCGGCGCGGTCCAGATTCCGGCCGATGAAAACCAGGCGCGAATAGCGCTGTTCATCGGGCCGCCATTCCCGCTGCAGGTCGCCTTCCAGGATCATGTGCACAGCCTGGAAAACCAGGCGGCGGTCGTTTCCCTGCACATCGATGATGCCTTTCGCACGCAGGATGTCCTGACCCTTGTTCCTGCACAGAGCCGTCAACCAGCGTGCGACTTTCCTGCGGTCCATGGGACGATGGAGTGCCAGCGAAAGGCTCTTTACTTCGCCGTCGTGGCGAGGATCTTCGTCCTCGTGCCCGCAGTCCGCGCCATGAACATGGCCGTCCTCGCCATGCGGCGGATTGAGGAAGTGCGGTTCGAGGTCGATGATCCGGTTGAGATCGAAGCCGCCGCGCCCGAGAATCGCGGCGAGATCGACTTCGGCGCGGTGTGCGCGGTGGATCGGCGCAAGAGAATTGATCCTGTGAATCTGCGTTTCGAGGTCGCGCAGATCGGGCCCGGATACGAGATCGGTTTTGTTCAGGATGATCTGGTCGGCAAAGGCGATCTGTTCGCGCGCCTCGCGGCTGT
>JANWHR010000014.1 GCA_025450355.1 Micropepsaceae bacterium | reverse complement strand
ATCGACTGGCTTGATGTTTAGCTCCGATCCCCTATTCGTGCAGTTCGTCTCGGATCGCATCCCAAATTGCGGCCAACCGACGACAAGCCGGCCGTCGCCGGCGGCATGCGGGCTGGAAGCCCGCGATACAAATGGCCCCGTGGCGAAACGGTAGACGCAACGGACTTAAAATCCGTAGCTCCGAAAAGGGCGTGCCGGTTCAAGTCCGGCCGGGGCCACCAGTCATATCAGTTTCATTCCGGCGTGGCGGTCACGCCGTCCGATT
Source organism: Micropepsaceae bacterium (assembly GCA_025450355.1). GTDB lineage: Bacteria > Pseudomonadota > Alphaproteobacteria > Micropepsales > Micropepsaceae > CAIYRG01. The sequence goes on along the minus strand of JANWHR010000014.1, from coordinate 8,810 downwards.
GCGTTTCGGCCAGGCAATACTGCGCGCCAAAGGTATTCTGGGCTTTGAGCGATATTTCACGCGGTCATGATCGGACACCCGGTAGGTACCGAGTATCCGGTCCCAGAAGAAGTGGATGACCGCAAAATTGCTGTCTGCGTGCCGGTGATGAACGAAGTGGAGTTCCTGTTTGTGTCTGAACCACGCAAACCGCTGAAGGCGCGATCCTGCCACGTGGTATTCCCTGTCGAACAGGACATGCGCATAAAATGACGCCGTGCAGGCGACAGCCGCGACCACAAAAAGATCAGTGGGCAGAACGAAATAGATACATGCTCCCGCCAAAAAAACAGGGATTAAAAAGAAAGGTGTGTTGTTGCCTTCCTCCGCCCGGTACTTCCGGGAGACGAGGTGATCTTTGGAATAGTAGCTGTGGTGGAAGTTGATGTGATTGCGGAACAACCTGCCCCCGATCGGATGGTGGCCAAGCATGCGGTGCATTATGGTCTGCATAAATGACACGACCAGATGCGTCGTGGCGGCAGTAATGAAAAACAACGGAAGAGCCTGAACGAACCACAATGCGTCCTGTTGCATGACCGCTCCTTGCTAGCCAGGGGACAAAGTATGCGATCTTGCGCGCGAGAAAAACAGCAGATTGTCTCTCTGCGGTTTGCCGGCAGGCGCTACAATCAGGCGCGGCAAAAGCTTAATAAATCAGCCGCACAGCCGCGCGTTTGCGCACCGCTTTCGACCGCCGTGCAGGCTTTGCCGGTGGTCCGCCATTCTCGGCCGCAAGTCTGTCGGCGGCCTCCTTGTCCGCGGATTCCTTCTCGAGTCGAAGCCGGCGCAGATTTGCAGTTTTGGCGGCCTGGGCGGCGCGTTCTTTCTTGCGGATCTGTTTTGCGGCGGTCTCATCGAGTTCTGCCGGGCGAAAATACGTTTGAGCCCGGTTGTTTTCAGGTGTGGACATCATGGCTCCTCTGGTTTTGAAATGATGGGCCGAACGGCCTATTTGCCTTCACCCTGGACGATCTCGCTGATGGCATCCTTGCCTTCGGCACTGTGAATCCAGGATTCGGCGCTTTCGCGCGTCGCGAATTGCTGCGGAATCCGATAGGGCCTGACCCGGCCCTCGACCGGCACCAGGACCTCATAGGTGCCGGCGACGCGAACATCTCTGGTGAGCGCCGCGAAGGGCGCCGGCAGGGACTTTTTGCTCTTCTTCATTGCTGGAGCACCTTCTGGAACTGCTCACGCCGGCGCGGGGCCGGGTGGCCTGGCCTGCGCCCGGCGGGCGTCCGGGATTTCGGCGGCGGTGCGTGATCGCGAGGCTGCGTACGGCGCGCGTGATCGATGACAACAAGCCGCTGCTTGACGAGGCGTTCTATTGCACGCAGGGAATCACGCTCGGAATCATCGCAGAAGGCAATTGCCGTGCCTGCGCTTCCCGCCCGAGCCGTCCGGCCGACACGGTGAACATAGCTTTCGGCGACGTCGGGCAACTCGAAATTGACGACATGGGTCACGTCGTCGATATCGATGCCGCGCGCGGCAATGTCTGTCGCAACCAGAATCCGCGCCCGGCCGGTACGGAAACGTTCGAGCGCGCCCTGGCGCGCATTCTGCGATTTGTTGCCGTGAATGGCGTCGACCGTGTGGCCTGCCTTTCCGAGATGCTCGGCGACCTTGTTGGCGCCGTGCTTGGTGCGGGTAAACACAATCACCCGCTTCATCGCGCGGTCGGTCAGGAGTTCGGTCAATAACATGCGCTTGTCCTGTGCGGCCACGAAATAGACGCGCTGTTCGATGTCATCGGCGGTGACCCGTGCCGGCGAGATGTCGATGCGCACCGGATTGCGCAGAACCTGCGCCGCCAGATGTTCGATTTCGGACGGCATGGTCGCGGAGAACAGCATCGATTGGCGCTCGCGCGGAAGCCACGCCACGATACGCCTGACGTCGCGGATAAAGCCCATGTCCAACATCCGGTCGGCTTCATCGATGACGAGCGTCGTGACTGCATCCAACCGCACATGCTTCTGGTTGGTGAGATCGATCAGGCGGCCGGGGGTCGCGACCAGAATGTCCACGCCGCGGCGCATAGTTTCGGCCTGCTTGCTCTGATTGATCCCACCGATCACGACGGCATGGCGCAGCGGCAGGTGGCGCCCGTAACAACGCAGGCTTTCGTGGCTTTGGATCGCCAGTTCGCGCGTCGGGGCCAGAATCAGTGCGCGCGCGGTACGGGGACCAGCAGCGACCCGGTCTTCGGCCAGGCGCTGCAGAAGCGGCAGGCCGAATGCCGCAGTCTTGCCCGTACCGGTCTGTGCGACGCCAAGAACGTCGCGGCCTTCGAGAGCGAGTGGGATGGCTCGCGATTGAATGGGGGTAGGAGTGTGATAGCCTTCAGCGGCGAGCGCGCGCTGAAGCGGCTCGGCCAGGCCGAGGGCCGCAAATGTAAAGTGACTCACGAATAAGCCTTGTCTACCAGGAACGGGCACAATGCGCGCTCACGGCGGTTTGCCGTCTTCCACGCACATCTGGAGCAACGGGAGGTTGGTAAAAGCTGCCTCGCTGTGACAGACACTCCAAACTGGTGCCGTCGTGCGACTGCGAGGGAATAATACTCCTATGCTTGCTTTGACCGGCGAAGTCAATCCGGGGGCGGACAGGGGTGCTGTTCCGCAGACTCACGGTTGCTTCATCGTTCAACACGTTGTGCAGCCAATCAACGGAGCAAGCCTTCACTGGAATAACATCCCGGTTCCCCATCCTTGCAAAACTGCGCGAAATATACTAAGTGTTGGAAGCGACGGCATGCCGTCAGACGAAGCGCGCAACTGTTAGACACCCGACCCGTACTCGTTGCGCGCCTGGCTGAGACAGCCTCGTACTTCCCTGATGATTTTTCCTTGTCTGTCGCACCGCGAGAGCATCCGTTCCCGCGGAACCCGATGGCATCAGGAGCACTCGATGATCGGAACAGTAAAATTCTTCAATACCCAAAAGGGCTTCGGCTTTATTTCTCCGGACGGCGGCAGCAAGGATGTTTTCGTGCACGCAACGGCGGTTGAGGCCGCAGGAATGCGCAGTCTTGCGGAAGGCCAGCGCGTGTCCTTCGACATTCAGCCGGATTCGCGCGGTTCTAAAGCCGTCAATCTGAAGGCGACCTAACCTGGTCTCGGGTGTGGGCGATTCGCTCGCGCGACTCGCCCACCCCTCAAACGAGGAATGCATGACCAAACCTGCAAACCGAATGAGCGTACGCGACGAAAAAGCCGCGGCTCTGGACAATTTCGTGAAATCCGAACTCGCCCGAACGAAAGCCGTCAACCAGGCTAAACTGGCCAGACTCAAAGCGCTTCGAATCGAGCGTGACCAGGCAAATGCGGCCGTCGGCCAGCCATCCGCACAGGGTAAAGCCGTCTCCCGCAAGCGACTGCACCTGCCGCGCTCGTCTTGAACACCCTGCCGAACGGAAAAATTCATGGCGTTCAAAACCAATTATCGTCAGGAACGTGCGTCGCGCGACCGGGTGAAGAACGAGCGCAAGCAGGAAAAGCTCCGCAAACGCGAGGCGGCCGCGGCAGAACGCAAGGCGGCCCGTGGCGAAACTCCAGAAGGCGGGACGCCAACCCCCGAAGATCAGCTTTGATGTATTTGTCGATCCGCCGGAAGATGGCGAGGGTGCTTACGACGACGAGGAGCCGCCGGCGCCTTTCGAAGAACTGATCGCACCGGCGTCCGGAGCACGGAATGCGCGAAGCTCAAGAGAAAACCGATTATGGGCGAAGGGGACGCGTGCGTTGCTCGAAGTGCGGCGCGTTATCCAGGATCAAAAGCAGGGAAACTCACCCGGGCTACGGCCCCAAATGCGAGCGACAGACATTTAGCTGCCCGAAATGCGGTACCGTCGATAGCCGCAATGTGCCGACACCAGACGCAGGCAAATAGGCGTTGCGCTCGCCGGGAATGCTCAAATTTTATAATCCGTTGCGACGCAGCGTCCGGTCCCGTTAGAGCGCGTGGCCGATTGATCGTTACGCTCGCGGCCGCCATCGGGGCCTTCGGACGGAACTCATCGAAGGCCCCCTTCCTTTTCTTCGCGAGATCCCGTCAACCGGTCGGAAGCAGCTTGAGATAGGCGACCACGTCATCGGCCTGCTGTTTCGACAGGTTGACGTTTGCCCGCATCCGGTGGGGGTTGGACATCCAGGCTTGCGTCCAGCCTGTTTTGCCCTTGTCCTGCTTTGCGATATCCGCGAGAGACGGCGCCCCGTTGGCGGGCCTTTGCGCCGTCATGGGTGCGTGGCAGCTGGTGCAGGATTGCAAGGCGATTTCCTCACCCGCCTGCGGATTTGGGACGGCCCAGGCGGTGAGCGGAAAACCCACGAAAATGGCGGTGATGAAGAGCGGCCGGAACTTCATGAAACTCTCCTCATTGGCAGATTGCGGCAGCCCGGCGGGACTGGTCCGGGTTCTTTTGCGCTAACGGGGCCAGTCGCCGAACGTTTCCGGCGCAGGGGGCGAGTCACAAAAAAGCTGCCAAACAGGTTGGCGGGAAAAGCCTACGCAGAATTACGCAGGCGCGCAGGTCCGCCGGTTTGATCAAGGTCAACTCCGCACGGCGAACGAACCTTATGCTTGACGCGAAATGTTGAGGACAATTCCAATGCGCATCTCAATCGCTTTCGCGACGGCTGTTGCGGCCGCCACAGCGTTGTCAACCACCGCATTCGCTGCCCCCGCGGCAACCCGCAATCCCGAGGCTTCGGCGCCCGCCGGCATCGAAGACTGCCGGAAGGCGGGCAACGAAGTCAGCGCGCTGATCGACACTCGGACCGCATCACCGAATTTGCCTGCGGCCCGCGCCGTGTTCCAGGTCGGCATCATGGAATGCATGGAAGGCGACGATGTTTCGGCCAACCAGCATTATACGCAGGCGAAGGAGCTTCTGGCGGATAGTGCGCCGGTTACGGCGAGCCCGGTGGAAAAGAAATAACGGCTCGCGCAGCGAAGGCGATTAAAAGATCGGCCAGCCCTGGGCCCGGCTACTGCGCCAATGACCGTCACCACGGCAAACAGAAGCAGAAGCCGATGGGCCGGTTGCAGCCGGGCGAGCGTCTTGTCCGCGTGCATCCGCCAGACGCCCGCGCTTTTGAACCGCTGCCGCCTATTCGGCCGGAACCGGACCGGCCAAACGCCCGGCCAGCTCGGGAAAAAAAGGACCAAGCTTCTGCAGAAAGTCGAACGCCATCATCAGCGCGGCGATGGCGAACGGAATGTCGCCGACAAACCGCAGCCACTGCCAGAGCACCGTCGTATTGTAAAAATCAAGGCTGCGGGCATAGGCAAGGCCGTGCTCGTAAACCGCGTTCAATTGCGACCACCCGATCGGGAAAAAGTTCAGCACAATCCACAGAACGAGTCCCGCATTGTAGAGCCAGAAGGCGATGATCCCAGGCCTGTCGTTGAATCGCGCGGTTTCTCCCGCGGCATAGCGCAGGCAAAAATAGATCAGGCCGATCGCGAGCAGACCAAAGGCGCCGAACAATGCCGTGTGGGCGTGATTGAGCGTCAGGAACGTGCCATGTTCGTAATAGTTGACCAGGGGCGCGTTGAGCGTGCCGCCGCCGAACACGCCGGCGCCGACGAAATTCCAGAACGCGGATCCGAGCACATAGGTGTAGGCCAGGCGATAGCGGAACTGGTGCTGCCGCTGTATCAGATTGTGATAATCCATGGCGTCGAGGATCAGCAGAACCAGCGGCAGGACTTCGATGAAGGAGAACATGCTGCCGACGGGTACCCACAGCGCCGGCCCTCCGGCCCAGTAGATGTGATGGCCGGTTCCCAGCACCCCGCCGAGAAAGATCAGAATCAGTTCGAGATAGACCGAGCGCTCGGCGAGTTGGCGCGACACCAGTCCCAGGCCCATCAGCAGATAGGCGCTGATTGCCGCGGCAAAGAATTCGAATGATTGTTCGACCCAGAGATGGACCACCCACCAGCGCCAGAAATCCGTGATCGTGAATGACGGATTGACGGCGAAAGGTGGCACCATTCCGAACATGTAAAGCAGCGCGATATTGGTCGTTGATGCCCAGATCAGATGTTCCAGCCGGATGTGTCCGGTCCAGAATTGCCGGGTGGCGCGTTTGAACGAATCCACGCTTGGCCACAAACCGCGCAGCACCAGCGCGCTCCAGAACACCAGCCCAAGGAAGAATCCGATCTGCCAGAACCGTCCGAGTTCGAGATAGGACAGACCCTGATTGCCGAACCAGAACCAGGCGTTGCCGATCAATCCCATGATTCCGAGATAGTTTCCGATCACCGCGCCGGCGACGATGACCACCGTCGCCCAGAACAGCAGATCGACCAGCACGCCCTGACCGGCAGCGTCCCGTCCGCTGATCACCGCAGCCAGGAACAGGCCAGCCCCGATCCAGGACAATCCGATCCAGATGATTGGCGTCTGAACATGTACACTGCGCCAGAAATTGAACGGCAGCACGTCGTCGAAGTGCAGCCCATAGAAACTCACGCGGTCCGCATAATAATGGCCCAGTATCGCGCCGGCCGCGATCTGCAACAGCAGCACCAGCGCTACGATAACAAAATATTTGCCGGTTTTCCGCTGGCCGGGCGTCAGCGCCAGGAACTGGACCAGAGTCGGGTCCATCGTCCCCTTGTCGTCCACCCTGATGTAGCGGTGGTAGCAAAACAGCACGAGGCCGAAGCAGAAAAACGTGAAGCAATAGCTCGCCCAGGTCCAGCCAAAGGTGCTTGTGGTTGGCTTGTTTCCGACCAGCGGTTCATAGGGCCAATTCTGTGTCCACGATACATCGGTCCCGGGCCGCCGCGCCACGGTTGTCAGCGCCGAATAGAGGATGAAGTCCGCGGTCTGTGCTGCACTTGTCTGATCGAGGCTGTAAGCCTGGGTCCAGCCGCGGATGAAATCGTGACGAAGCAGTTGTCCGGCGATTTCCGATTGCAGTGATTTGACCGCAGCCGCAACATCAGGCGCAACGATTGCGTCGGTTTTGGACAGATCGATCATCTGAAGCTGACGCTGCATGGCAGCCTGCACCAGATTCTGATTGTCCTGGCCGATTGCCGCGAAAGCCTTGCCGAACCGGTTCTGCGCCGCGTTGGCTTCGGTCAGTTGGCCAAGCCGCAAAAGATATTCCGCGGTATAATCCTCGCCGAAATAGGATCCCATTCCGTAGATGCTGCCGTAATCCATCAGGTCGGCGCGCTGAAAGGCGGACTTGCCACCGGCGATGTCGCCCGCCGTCATCAGGACCGTGCCGTCCATGGCCGAAATCCGGTCCGGTTCGGGGGGAGCAGTCTGGTAGGTGATGTCGGTCGCCCAGCCGAGAAGCGCAAATGTCGCGATCGCGATTCCAAGCAAAACCCATTTCAACACATTGCTGACGCGATCTTCCTCCAGCACCGAATCCGCATCCATGTTTTGCTCCTCGGAATGAACACACAGACATCATTTGATGCAAATCAAAGCGCATCGCCGCTCATGAATTAATTCGAACAGGTATTCCGGAGGGAAACCACGTCATGTCTGAGAAGACCAAAATTCCGGATGAGAATCCTGCCGGGATACATCCGGAAAAACACTCGATGAACGAACTGCGCAAGCCTTCGACCAGCCTCGGGCCGTCGAAGGACGAATTCCGGATTGTTTCTCCGGACATCCATGAGCCGGCGGGGCAGACAACCCACGGATAGAAACCAGCGGGGTGCCATTGGCCAAGTGGCCAGCCTTGACGAAAATTTCAGAGGCATGAGTGCGGAGTGGGTCGCCTTGGAGCATTTTCCGCCGAAGCACGTCTCCGACCCCGATCGGGAGTGGCTGCCGGTTCGGCGCAGAAAATGCTTCAAGCAAATAACTCAAAGCGCGTTTCCGATTCAAATGGGTTGAAACGCGCTTTGGAACTTTTTTCGATCCCGCGTGGATGACTCCGGGACCTCACACCTGGACCGGCTTTGCGTCTTTACCGCCAATGCGAGGACGCATGAGCACCCGACCATAAGCGATCACGAATAAGCCGAAGACCAACGTCCAGGTTATGCCAGCTGTTTATAGCGCGGGCATCACTCCAGCGAAGTCATGACAGCCTGCCCGCCCGGGGAGTCTGCGCGGCCGCGCCAAGCCATCGCGCGATCCGAAGAAAATAAAAGTCTTTGTGCTGGTCCGGATGGCGGAGTTCCATCACCCGCACGGCGGAGAGAAAAGCGTCGCGGTCGCTCCAGCCTTTGTCTCGCAACTCGCGATATAGGCGGGTGATGACGCCTTCGCATTCCGCGCAGTTCTCATCGGGAGATTGGACGCACATGGATCACATGACCCCAGTCGTGAACTGATTTTTTATTTTCTGGCTGCGCCCGCAGCATTCGGAGCCACCCGGGGCAGTGCAGCGCACAGACGCCCCGGGTGGGCATCGAGCAGACTTCAAAACTGCAGTGGTCACATGTTTCCGAGCGAGAACATGCAGGCAAACAGCAGATTGAAGAGCACCAGCCCAATTACGCTGAACAAAACCGTGTCGCGCAATGTCCATGGCTCCGGGATTGCGGGCAGTTGCCGCACGCCATTACCGAGGTTTTTATGAAGATCGACCGGTATGCTTGTCATCTCTCAATCTCCCGACATTGCTTCATGACGAGATCTGGCGCCGCGCCGCCGTCCGCGCATTGATCTGAGTCAACGTGGGGGCGTGTCATCGCTCACGAACTGTGGATGCCGGCGCGTGCGATGCAATGGCGCGCGTGATCGCGTTCAGCAATGCGTCTTCAGGCACGGGCTT
>JANWHR010000013.1 GCA_025450355.1 Micropepsaceae bacterium | reverse complement strand
TGAAATCCGCCAGCGCGTAGAGCGTTTCGCATCCGGGGACTTGCCGTCATACCCCGAGGGTCGGGGCAGGCCGAGCGATGCGGAGGGGGAGAGGCGGTAGTGCAGCCGACCGAGGTCGCGAATCCCGAATATTTCCACAAGGTCGTCGATTGTCAGTGGGCGTGCCCCTCGCACACGCCGGTGCCTGAATACATCCGGCTTATCGCCGCGCAGCGTTACGCCGATGCGTACATGGTCAATTGGAAGTCGAACGTGTTTCCGGGGATCCTCGGGCGCACGTGCGATCGTCCATGCGAGCCGGCCTGCCGGCGCGGCCGTATTGAGAAAGAACCGGTCGCGATCTGCCGGCTGAAGCGCGTCGCCGCCGATTACAAGGGCGATATCCGCGACCGGCTACCCGTCGCCGCCGCGCAGCCCAACGGCAAACTCATTGCGCTGATCGGCGCTGGCCCGGCATCGCTGACGGTTGCCCGCGATCTTCTTCCGCTTGGCTATACCTGTGTGGTTTATGACCAGGATCCGGCCGCGGGCGGAATGATGCGGACCCAAATCCCCAAATTCCGCCTTCCCGAATCCGTGCTGGATGAGGAAGTGAATTACATCCTGGACCTCAAGCCGGAATTGCGGCTGGGCGAGCGCGTCACCTCGATGAAGGCGATTCTGGCGGAAGGCTATGACGCGATCTTCGTCGGTTGCGGTGCGCCGCGCGGGCGCGAACTGGAAATCCCCGGCCGCAAGGAAGCCGCGGCAAACATCCATATCGGCATCGACTGGCTGTCGAGCGTCTCTGTCGGGCACATCGATCACATTGGCCGGCGCGTCATCGTGCTCGGCGGTGGAAACACGGCCATGGACTGCTGCCGTACATCGCGCCGGCTTGGCGGTGACGATGTTCGCGTGGTGGTCCGCTCCGGTTTTGAAGAAATGAAAGCCTCGCCATGGGAAAAGGAAGACGCCATGAGCGAAGGCATTCCGATCTCCAATTTCCTGGTGCCGAAGGAATTCACCCACGACCACGGACGGCTGACCGGTGTGCTGTTCGAAAAGGTGCGCGCGCAATATGACGCAAAGGGCCGGCGTTCACTGATCCCTTCCGGCGAGCCCGGCGTTCTCATGGAATGCGACGATGTTCTCGTCGCCGTGGGACAGGAAAACGCCTTCCCATGGATCGAACGCGACATCGGAATCGAATTCGACCGTTGGGACATGCCCAAGGTCGATACCACGACCATGCAGTCCACCAATCCAAAAATATTCTTCGGTGGCGACGCCGCCTTCGGTCCGAAGAACATCATCTGGGCTGTCGCCCATGGCCATGAGGCGGCGATCTCGATCGATCTGCTGTGCAGCGGACAGGATGTCGGCGTTCGCCCGCCGCCAACCGTAAATCTGTCCAGCCAGAAGATGGGCATCCACGAATGGAGCTATGACAACGCGATCTCGCCGGACAAGAGATACAAGGTCCCCCATGCGCCGCCGGAACTCACGCTCAAGAACGTGCGGCTCGAAGTCGAATTGGGCTTTGATCTGAAGCAGGCATTTCTGGAAGCCGAACGCTGTCTGAATTGCGACGTGCAAACGGTGTTTGAAGGGCCGAAATGCATTGAATGCGATGCCTGTGTCGATATTTGTCCGACCGACTGCATCACCTTTACCAATAACGGTCCCGAAGCCGAACTGCGGCACAGGTTGAGCGCGCCCTCCGTGCATGCCGACACGCAGGACCTCTATGTCTCCGGCAAATTGCAGACCGGAAGGGTCATGGTGAAGGACGAAGACGTTTGTCTGCATTGCGGGCTTTGCGCCGAACGCTGCCCGACCGGCGCCTGGGACATGCAGAAATTCCTCTTCAACACACCGAGGGCCGGTTGCCATGCCTAAGGCCATCCGGTCGGTCAACGACTTCGTCATCAAATTCGCCAATGTGAACGGCTCGGGTTCGGCGTCGGCCAACGAAATGTTCGCCCGCGCGGTGATGCGCATGGGCGTGCCGATCGCGACGCGGAATATTTTTCCCTCGAACATCCAGGGGCTTCCGACCTGGTTTGAGGTGCGGGTGTCGGAAAAGGGCTGGCCTGGCCGCCGCGGTGGTTGCGATCTCATGGTCGCCATGAACCCCCAGACCTGGGACAAGGACATCGCCTCGATCGATCCGGGCGGCTATCTGTTCTACGATTCGTCCAAACCGATGCCGGAATCGAAATTCCGTTCCGACGTGAACGTCGTCGGCATGCCGCTGACGGAAATCTGCAACCGCACCTACAAGGACCCGCGCCAGCGGCAGTTGTTCAAGAACATCATCTATGTCGGCGCGCTGTCGGCTCTGTTCGATATCGAACGCGCGACTGTCGAGAAACTCGTTCGCGAGCAATATGGTTCGAAACAGCAGCTTCTCGAATCGAACATCAAGGCGCTGAATCTGGGCTATGCCTATGCGAAGGAGCATCTCGCCGGGCTGTGCAATCTGAAGGTGGCGAAATCCGGCGCGGTCGGGAATCGCATCCTGATCGCCGGCAACGATGCCGCCGCGCTGGGCTGCGTCTACGGCGGGGCGACGGTCGCCGCCTGGTATCCGATCACGCCCTCGACTTCGGTCGCCGAAGCCTTTGCAAAATGGTGCCGCAAATTCAGGGTTGATCCGGAAACGAAAAGGCACCGCTTCGCGATCGTTCAGGCGGAAGATGAAATTTCGGCAATCGGCGTGGTGATTGGCGCCGGCTGGAACGGTGCGCGCGCCTTCACCGCCACTTCCGGCCCCGGCATTTCGCTGATGCAGGAATTCCTGGGACTCGCCTATTTCGCGGAAATCCCGGCCGTGATTTTTGACGTTCAGCGCGGCGGTCCCTCCACCGGGATGCCGACCCGGACGCAGCAGGCGGACATTCTGCTCTGCGCCTACGCCAGCCATGGCGACACCAAACATGTGCTGCTGTTTCCGGAAGATCCGCGCGAGCTGTTCGAGATGGCCGCGCTCTCATTCGATCTGGCGGAACGCCTGCAAACCCCGATCTTCGTCATGGAAGACCTCGACATCGGGATGAACGACTGGTTGTGCGAACCGTTTCAATGGGACGATTCACGGGTTTACGACCGCGGCAAGCTCATGACGGCGGCAGAACTCGAAGCGGGCAAGACATTCGGCCGCTATCTCGATGTCGATGGCGACGCCATTCCCTACCGGACACTGCCGGGGACTCATCCGTCCAAAGGTGCCTATTTCACCCGTGGCACCTCGCGCGACCGTTTTGCGAAATACAGCGAGGACGGCGCGGTCTATGTGGACAACATGCAGCGCCTGCTGCGCAAATTCGAAACGGCCAAATCCCTTGTTCCGGCGCCCGTCCTGCGGCGCGCGCGCGAACCCGCGCGCTATGGCGTGATCTATTTCGGCTCGACCTCCGCCCCGATGGCGGAGGCGCTGGTGTCGCTGGAACAGGCGGGGCTCCATCTCGACACGCTGCGAATCCGGGCCTTTCCCTTCCGCGACGAAGTGGCCGACTTCATCACGGCGTATGACCAGGTGTTCGTCGTCGAACAAAACCGCGACGCCCAGTTGCGCAGCCTGCTGGTGAACGAATGCGCCATCGATCCGGCGCGGCTGATCTCCGTTCTGCATTACGACGGGACGCCGGTTACGGCGCGCTTCATCACCGCCGCGATTTCCGAGCGGTTGCAAATCCGGGCCAAAGAGGCGGCCGAATGACCTATCTTCCCAAACCGAAATTCCATCATCCGGCGCTGCCGAAAAACGCGCTGGGCTTTACGCATCGCGATTACGAGGGCTCGATTTCGACCCTCTGCGCAGGCTGCGGCCACGATTCCATCAGTGCGGCGGTCATCCAGGCCTGTTTCGAGCTGAATCTGCAACCGCATCGCCTGGCAAAGCTTTCGGGCATCGGCTGTTCATCCAAGACGCCGGATTATTTCCTGGGCCAAAGCCACGGTTTTAATTCGGTACACGGACGGATGCCGTCGGTGCTGACCGGCGCCAACCTGGCCAACCGGGAGCTGATCTATCTCGGTGTTTCCGGCGACGGCGACTCGGCCTCCATCGGGCTTGGGCAGTTCATGCATTGCGTCCGCCGCGGCGTGAACATGCTCTACATCACCGAAAACAATGGCGTGTACGGCCTGACCAAGGGGCAATTCTCGGCCACGGCCGATCGGGGATCACGGAGCAAGGCCGGAGGAATAAACAACGATTCTCCGCTCGATCTGGTGGGACTTGCGCTGCTGATCGGGGCGACGTTTGTCGCGCGCAGTTTCTCGGGCGACAAAACGCAACTGGTGCCACTGATCATGGCGGGACTTTCGCACAACGGCCCCGCCTTCATCGACGTGATCAGCCCCTGTGTCGCGTTCAACAATCATCCGGGATCCACCAAGAGCTTCGAATATGTGCGGGAGCACAATGAGGCGGTGAACCGGCTCGATTTCATGGACCCGCGTCAGCCGATCACGGTGGATTACGAGCCCGGCACCACCGCGGAAGTCACGTTGCACGATGGCTCGAAGCTCCGGCTGGCCAAGCTTCATGCCGATTATGATCCGCACGACCGCATTGCGGCCATGACCTACATGCAGCAGCGCGCCAGCGCCGGCGAGCTCGTCACCGGCCTGATTTACATGGAGCCGGAGGCGCGCGACATGCACGCGACGCTGAATACCGTCGATGTGCCGCTGAACGGCCTGTCGGAAAAGCAGTTGTGCCCCGGATCGGCCGCCCTGGAGAAAGTCAACGCCTCCCTGCGGTGATTACCCTCCCCTTGGGGGAAGGTCCAAAACGCAAAGCGTTTTGGGGGAGGGGACCGGCCACGGTGGTCCCAGCCGCGGCATCCCATGTCCCGGGTAATCTTTCTCTGCCCGTTTGCGCGTAACGATATCACCGGCGGCGTGAAGATTGCGTACCGCCATGCCGAACTGCTCCGGCAGGCTGGTATCAGCGCCGGTGTGTATCAGCCCGAGGGAACGCCTTCGTGGTTTGAAGCGAATGTGCCGGTGATCCGCGACCGGCGCTCGATCCCGCAAGCCGATGATCTGCTGGTTTTCCCCGAAACCCTGAATGGTGAGCTCGCCGAACTGGTTCAGGCGCCGCTGAGCGCAAAGAAGATCCTCTACTGCCAGGCACATTATTACGCGCTGTTCAATTCGCTTCCCGCCGAGCGGCTTTCGCAACTCGGTTTCGCGCGTGTGGCGTGCCAGAGCACCGTGGCGAAAGGTTTCCTGGAGCGCGTGCTGCGGTTCCGCGATGTCGCAGTGATTCCCTGCCATATCGACCGCGCGCTGTTCCGGCCGCGCGAGAAGCGCATGCAAATCGCCTTCATTCCGCGCAAGCTGCCGCGCGAAGCGGCGGCAATCCAGCGCATCTTTCAGCTGAAATACCGGCAGTTCGCCAATGTGAATTGGTTACCCATCGAAAACCGGACGGAACGGGAGATCGCCGTTATCTTTGGCGAATCCGCCATCGTTCTTTCACTGCCATTTCTGGAGTCTTTTGGCCTTGTTCCTCTGGAAGCCATGTCCGCGGGCGCTCTTGTCGCCGGGTTTCGCGGCTATGGCGGACAGGAATATGCGACGGCTGAAAACGGTCTGTGGTTCGAGCCGGATCATCTGGAGGAAACCTCCGACGCATTGGCGCGCCTGCTGGGCGATATCCTGCGCAAAGATCCCGAAGTGGAACGGATGCGGCAGGCCGGTTTCGCCACCGTTGCGCGATACAGCGAAGAAGCCACGCGCAACGCTCTGCTCGACTTCTACCAGTCCCTGTTGTAGGCGCCATTCCTTGTACCGCGGGCGTCTCGCCCGCGTGGCGCCACGTTCCAGTCACCGGCCGTCGAAACTCAACACATTTCCTTTGGCGCCATCGAGAAGAAAAATGGCGTATTCGTCGATCCTCGCGCCATTGCGCATCCGGGTGACGCGGCCGAGTGGCTCGACCCGCGCAAACCGGCGCGACAGCTCACGGCTGTCCTCGTTGCGAACCTGGCTGACATAGATCAGGGGCTGCCGCCACAGCTGCGGATTCGGCGGCGCGTCATTCACATAGCGGGATCGTTCATTGAGCTGAATGACAGGCGGATGGCCGGGAAGATAAAAGGCAAGCCAACCGGTCAGCGCGTAATTGGTGGTGACGACCGCGGCGGCATGTTCCCGTTGACGGAAATTGTCGATTTTCGCCGCCACGTCAGCCATGCCATAGGCCAGCAGCCGCGAAACCGGATCGCGCAGCCGCGGAACCACCCCGAACATCGCCTGGGCGTAAATTGCGGCCACCAGAATCGCCGCGACCGGCAGCGTCAGTGTCCGTGACCACCTCACAATGGGTGAATTTTCCCGGCTGGCCTGCGCGAAGACCACCGCTGCCGAAATGGCGAGCGCCGGATAGAGGAAGGATGGCCAATTGCCCTGTACGCGATCATGCAGCGAATGCCACAGGAAGTAAGCGGCCCCCGGGAGTATCATCCAGGCCAGCACGCGCAACTCGCGCAAGGCCGGATTCCGAAATGCGCGCCAAAAGGCAACCGCTGCCAGAACGGCCATGAAAGGCGTGGCCAGCAAGAGTTGGCCGCCAAGGAATTCGCCCAGATAACGCAGCGTGAAACTGCCGGCGCCAGTGCGGCCGAACTGCAGCGCGAAAGACATCCAGCCGTGCTGCGCGTTCCACAGGATTACGGGGAAAAACATCACGAGCGCGATTGCCCCCCCGGCATAAGGCCAGAAGGA
>JANWHR010000012.1 GCA_025450355.1 Micropepsaceae bacterium | reverse complement strand
TGTTCCCCTCACGCCGGAATGGATCGAAAGCCGCGAAACAGCCATGGGCCGGGGGACGAACGATCTGATCCCCGGCTCTTTTGTGTTGAAGCGCAATCCGTCCAACGACTATCTGATCGACCGGCAGATGCAGAAGAGCCGCAATTACACCGGAATTGTTGGCGTCAACACACAGGACTTCGCGCTGCAGGAAGGCATGGGCCCGATCTGCGACCGCTCAAGGGAATTTCTCGGCAGTTCGGACAAGGCGGTGGTCGCAATGCGGCGGCTGCTGATGGAGGCGCTGGAAACGGTCGAGAAAGGCGGCGTACCGCGCGGCGCAGATCCGAGCGGCCATCGCATGGTGCGGCCATATGATCACATTGTACCGCCGGGACAGGACTGGCGAACCATCATTGAAAAGGAGCTGTTGGCGAAATGGTGATCCTACCCTCCCCGTGAGGGAGGGTCGAAAAATGCTCAGCATTTTTCGGGGGGGACCGGCCACAGAACACGCCGACAATACGGGAGGATAAACATGAACCTGACCAGTGACTCCAACCATCCTTGCCGTTCCGTGCTGCCGCTCACTCTTGCGCTCAGCGACAATCCGCGCACGCGTCCGGTGATCGAAGGCCGCGTGAGCTTCGAGGGGCTGCGCCTGATTCCCACGACGGTACACCCGTCGGAAATGTTCTGGCGGCAGCTCCGTTACGGCGACTTCGACGTTTCCGAAATGTCGATGTCCACCCTGACGATTTTGACCTCGCAGGGGAACCGCGACTGGGTCGGCCTGCCGGTCTATACAATGCGGAAGTTCTTCCACAACGAAATCCTGGTGCGACGCGACGCCGGGATCGAAAAACCTGCGGACCTGAGGGGCAAACGCGCCGGCGTGCCGGAATATCAGCAGACGGCGGCGATCTGGACCCGCGGCGTTCTCGAACATGAATTCGGCGTGCACGCCCGCGACATGACCTGGTTCATGGAACGAAATGATGATCGCAGCCACGGACATTCTTCCGGGTTCAAGGCGCCGCAGGACGTATCGGTCAGCCCGGTGCCGCTGAATACCAATCTTGGCGACATGTTGCTGAACGGCGAAATCGACGCGATTGTCCACTACATCGCCCACAATAATCTGGTGGACCGCAGCCGGGCCGATCTCTCCGCCGATGCACGCGTGAAGTATCTGTTTCAGGATCGCGAAGCGGAATCGGCACGCTATTTCAAAAAGACCGGAATTTTCCCGATCAACCACTGCATGGTGATCAAGCGTTCCGTGTACGAATGCAATCCGTGGATCGCGCTCAATCTCTATAGCGGGTTTGCCGCCGCGATGGATCAGGTGCGCAAGGATTCGCTGGCCTGGATGGCGCCGTACTACGAAATGGGTCTGGTCCCGCGCGATGTCCGCCGGACAGTGACACAGACACCCATGCCCTATGGCCTGAAGGCCGCGCGGCACGTGCTGGAAACCATCACACAATATGTGCACGAGCAGGGCCTGTGCGAGCGCCGCGTCGCGCTGGACGAAATCTTCGCGCCGAACACGCTGGACCTGTAGCAGTCGTGCTATTATTTGCGCGCGATATGTTTGCGCGCAGGGTACCATGATGGACAGGATCAACCGCCGGACGCATTTGGGACAGCTTGCAGGACTGGGCGCGGCGGTGTTCAGCAGCGGCGCAAGGGCCACGCAGCGTGGGTGGGATGTGCCGGCTCAGGGCATCGGCAAGGGCATCCGTCATGTCTCGTGGAATGCCGATATCGGCGGTCATCCGGACGGCGTGCAGATCATGCTGAACCGGAACCACATCTATCTCGGCCATCAGTTTACGGACGGCTTTTCTGTTCTGGACGCCGCCGATCCAAAGAACGTCCGATTCGCCAAATATGTACTGACCGCGCCGAACACCAGCACACATCATCTGCAGGTCGCAAACGACATTCTTCTCGTCGCCGAAGGCGCGAACGTCATGGCGATGCAATCGTATGACGACGCGCGCTCTTATTTCGAGAATACGCTCGCCGATTCGATCAGCAAGAAGGTCCCGTTTCGCGCGGGACTTTCGGTCTGGGATATCAAGGCCGATCCGAAAAATCCCCGCGAGATCGCCTTTCTTCAGATTCCGGGCTTCGGAATCAACCGGCTGTGGTGGACCGGCGGGCGCTACGCCTATGTTGCGGCACATTTCGACGGCTTTACCGACCATATCCTGGGTATCGTGGACGTCAGCAACATCACGAAACCGCAGCTGGTTTCAAAGGCCTGGCTGCCCGGAATGAACCGCGCAGCGAAAGAGCCCAACACCACGCCCAAAGGCAAACGCGTGGCGCTGCACCACATGATCGTCGCCGGGGATCGCGGTTATGGAGCGTGGCGCGACGGCGGGTTCACCATCCACGATGTCGGCGATGCGGCGCATCCGAAATTGCTGTCGCACATCAACTGGACGCCGCCCTTTGCCGGCGGGACGCATACGCCGCTGCCGCTGCCGGGCCGCAAGCTTGCGCTTGTAGCCGAGGAGTCGAATGCTGAAAATTGCGCAAAAGGCTTGTTCTACACCTGGATCGTGGACGTGCGCGTGGACAGCAACCCGCTTCCCATCGGCGCGCTGCCCACACCAAAGGACCGCAATTACTGCGCCATGGGCAATTTCGGCCCGCACAATCTGCATGAAAACCGCCCCGGCTCATTCCAGAGCGAGGAAACGGTCTTCGCCACATACCACAACGCGGGCGTGCGCGTGTTCGACATCAGGGATGCGTTCGAACCGAAGGAGATAGCGTTCTGGGTGCCACCTGCGCCGAAGAAGCTGGTCGACACCCACACTGGCGTCGCGCTGGCGCCGCAGTCGTGCGACGTGTACGTCACGAAAGAAGGGCTGATGTACGTCTCCGACTGGAACGCCGGTCTGCATGTGCTGCAGTACGAGGGGTAAGAAACATCCACCCAAATTCTGTGATCCCGTCCACCGGCACGCCGGCTCTGAAAGCGAAGTCTTTCACGATTTATCTTCCCGCTCCCGGTCAGCACGCCGGTGGGTCCCCGCATCGCGCGCCGTTTCACGGCGCTTGTTTGGGATGACATGCTTTTTTGTTCAATGGTTGTGGGTTGCTGCCGGTGCGGGGCCGCTGCGGTGCACCACCACGGGCTGTGCAGATGGGACGGCTTCTCCCGTGACGACGATCTGCCCAATCATGGAGGGGTGCGGGGAGCAGTTGAAATTATACGTGCCCGGACGGTTGAACGTCACGGAGGCCGACTGCCCGGTCGCAAGCATCCCCGTATCCCAGCCGCCGGAATCGGATGATGAAGCGTTGTGCGTTTCGGTCCCGGTGTTGGTGAATGTCACCGCATGGCCCGCGGCCACCGTGACGCGTTGTGGGGCAAAGGCATAATCGACCAGTTTGATGGAATCTGACACTTCCACCGCGCTATCGAAACCCACTACGGTTTGCGGCGGACGTGGCGGATCGAAAGGCTGCAGGCGCCCGCCCGGTGATCCGTTCAACGAGAACGCCCAGATCATGTCGCTGTTGGCGGATGTGGTCTGGATCGCCACTCCTCCGGCCGCAATCGCGATATACTGTTCGCCATCGACCTCATAGGTGACGGCTGGCGCATCCGCGCCTGCGCCGGTCTGCCATTGCCAGAGGAGATCGCCGGATCGGGCATCATAGGCCTGGAAATTCCCGTCGGGCTGGCCGTGAAACACGAGCCCGGAGGCCGTCGCGAGCGCGCCGCTTCCCTGCCCGATCGAATACGGCAGCTTTTTTTGCCAGACGACCTTGTTCGTGCGTGAATCCACTGCGGAAAATGTCCCGGAATATTTTGCGCCGACCGGCGGGCCGACCGATTTTCCCAGTTGACGCAAAATCCGGCTTTGCGGCCGGTCTGCCGCGGCCACGTAGAAAAACCCGGTCTGCGGGCTGTAGGCCATGGGGGCCCAGTTGGTGCCGCCATTGCCGCCCGGCGACATCAGGATCGGCATGTCGTAGATCACACCGAAAATACATTTTGTGGTCCAACCGGCCAGCGGCTGCGGACATTGCGGGATCAGCGCATCGCCGCGCGGGATCGGCTGGGTCGGCGAGGTCGCGACCCGGCGGTCCTGCTCCACGGGCTTGTCATCGATGCCGATCAGCGGCTTTCCGTTGGTGCGGTCGAGAAGATAGACCCAGCCCGTCTTGCAGGCTTCCGCAATGCCCTTGCGCACGACGCCGCCATAGACCTGATCGAACAGAACCACCGGACTTGGGCAATCGAAGTCCCACAAATCGTGATGCACCATCTGGAAATGCCAGGCGTATGTGCCATCAAGATGCAAGGCGACGATAGATGAGCTGTAAAGGTTATCGCCCGGCCGCTTCGATCCAAGTCCGACGGCGTCCGGTCCCGGCTGACCGGTGCTGAAATAAATCAGGCCCAGACCGGGATCGATGGCGGGCGCCTGCCAGACATTCGCGCCGCCATGTTCATAGGCATGGGCCTTGTCCGGATCGGGATCTTTCGGTGAAGGCCAGGTATCGCCGCCGCGGTCGCCGGGACCGGCAGCCGTCCAGAAATGCCAGAGTTCCTTGCCGGTCTTCGCATCCAGCGCCGTCAGTTTTCCGCGCGCCGAGCGGTCACCGCCGGAAATGCCGGTGTACACAACACCGCGGTAGTAAGTGGGCGCGGTGGTGATGGTGTAACCGTCCTGCCACTTTCCGATCTGCGTGTGCCAGACGGGTTTGCCGGTTTTCGCATCCAGCGCAACGAATCGGCCATCGAGCTGACCCAGAAAAACCTTGCCATCGCCGACCCCGACGCCGCGATTGTCCCAGCCGCAACACACGGTGCTGATGTTCTGATCGATGCCTGACTTGTGCTGCCAGATCAGCGCACCGGTGCGGGCATCGAGCGCAAAGACATCGTCATTGCCGGTGGTGACGTACATCACACCGTTTTTCACGATGGGCGTGGTTTCGAGTGAATATTTGGCGCCCAGCCCCGAGCCAAGATGCGTCACCCACGCGCCTTTGAGATTCTTCACATTGTCGCGCGTGACCTGGACGAGAGTCGAATAACGCGAATTGCTCCAGTCGCCGCCCACATGCAGCCATTCGCCGGATGCGGGCTGACGCAATTCAGGGTCGCCCCGGTTCGCCGCGGCAAGGACTCCAGAACTTGCAAACAACAGGACTGCACAAAACCAGAGGCTCTTCATGTCTTGCTCCATGCCGAGGCGCTTTTCGTCGGGAAAACAGCTTGCGCGGTCCGCGGCAAAGAAGGACCGGTGGCGGGCACATGATTGCGCACCGCCATTGCGAATACAAAGGTCAGGAGGCTGGTCGCTGTCATGCAGGCGAAGTAACCAACCGGTCCGCCGAGGTGCAGCGAATAGACGCCTGCGAAAGCGCTGGTCATCGCGCCAAGACGCCCCATGGCCGATGCCACGCCGGTGCCGGTGGAGCGGAAGGATGGCGGGTAGATATGCGTCGCCAGCACATAAAGGGCGCCAAGCAGTCCAACGACGAAGATGTTCTCCACCAGCAGCATCGCCATGAACCAGAAAATTTGCTGCGCGCTCAGCGGCAGGGACATCAATACGAGCGCACCCGCCGCCGCGGCGAGCGCAAATCCACCCAAAGCGCGTCGCGAGCCGAAGCGCTGCACGGCCAATCCGATCAATGGCGAACCGAAGCCGCCAAGAGACCATGCGCTGAGACTGCGGCTGGTGGTCTGAAGATCGAGGCCCTGCCCCGCCAGCATGGCCGGCGCCCAGTTCAGGATGATGTAGGAGGTCATATAGGCGAAGAACCCCATCGCCCAGAGGCACAGTGTGTCGCGGCGGAATGCGGGCGAGAACAGGGCGGCCATTCCCGTCCGTGCACGGATAAGCGAAGATTCTGAAGCAGGCGCGCCTTCGCTCAAAGCGATTCCCATCCGGGCGGCAAGACGGAGAATGGTGGCGCGGTTGCGGGGGTCGCGCGCAAGCCAGCGCGGACTTTCGGGCAAGACCAACCAAAAGAACACCGCCGCGAGCAGGGGAATGATACCGCCGGCCAGAAGAAGTGCCCGCCAGCCATGGTCCGGCAGAATGAGCGATGCGAGAATCCCTGCCAGCACAATTCCCAGCGGCACAAACAGCAGTGAAAACGCGACGGCGAAGGCCCGCCGCCGCTGCGGCGTGAATTCCGCGACGAGTGTCGCGCAATTCGGAATCAGCGCACCCAATCCAAGGCCGGCAAACAGCCGCGCAACGGCGAACACCGGCACGTTGGGCGACAACGCGGTGGCGAGGTCCATCACGCCGATGAGTATGATCGGCCAGATGATTCCGCGGCGCCGGCCGATGCGGTCACCGAGCCAGCCGCCGCCCGCGTTCCCGGCCGCCACGCCGATCAGCCCCACCGCAAGCGGCCACGCAAACGGTTCCCGCGGCAGGCCCCACGCCTTCATCAATGACGGAATGGACAGGCTGGTGAGCTGATTCGTCAGGCCTTCGATGATGAACGCGAGCGAAACGAGGACCAGCACCGAAATCTGAAACCGGCTCCAGGCGCCCTGATCGATCGCTGTTCCGAGCGGCGATTGATTGTCCATGTCAGCTGCCATTGTTCCAACGCCCGCGCGCGCATTGCACAAGCTTCTTCTGGACAATGCCGCCGCTTGGGTCAGAATAGATGCATGAAAAGAGGAGACAAGGAAATGAACCGGAGAGTTTTGCTGGCAGCGGGGACGGGTGTGCTGGCGATGATCGCATGCGGCGCTGTGTTTGGAGCCGGCAATATCCCCCGCTATGTCACCGCCGCGGTGGCGGATACCGGTCGCCCGAAAGCGAACACCGATCTGGACGCCATGCGGCATCCAGCCGAAATGATGGCTTTTGCCATGGTCAAACCCGGCGACAAGGTGGTCGAGATCTGGCCGGGCGGCGGCTATGTCACGCGCCTGTTGAGCAAGATCGTGGGACCGTCGGGCAAAGTGTACGCCTTGAACGCACCAGGCTGGCCGGACCGGCTGAAAGGTGCCGTCAAGGCCGTCACCGGCAATCCCGCCTATTCCAACGTCACGGTTGTCGAACAGCCGCTGGAGCAGATCAGGCCGCCCGAACCCGTGGACGTGGTCTGGACTTCGGAGAACTATCACGACTTCCAGAACAATGGTCCGTTCAAGGCCGATACCATGGCCATGGACAAGGCGATCTATGCGGCGCTGAAACCCGGCGGTTATTTCGTGATCACGGATTATGTTTCCGCACCGGGAACGGGAAAAACCGTCACGCAGTCGCTGCATCGAATCGACCCCGACGCGATCAAACAGGAAGTCACGGCGGCGGGCTTCATGCTCGACGCGCAGAGCGATTTGCTGAAAAACGCCACCGATACAATGACCGAGCGCTCGCACCAGGGCTCGTCCCAGATCATGCTCCGCTTCCGCAAGCCGGGGTAATTTTCAATCACCCCTCGCCCGGCGCGCCAGTACGCGCGTGCAAAGGCGCACGCGCGGGCGCGCTGTCCTCTCCCACAAGGGAGATGGGATTATTCGTCCGTGGGGAAGCCGGCGTGGCGGAGCCAGTATTGCCAGGCACGGTCGAAGCCTTCACCGGGCTTTCCGCGATTCTGACGCGCACGGATTTTTTCGATTTCCCCTGGCGTAAGGAAAGTCACCGGCCCGAAGGCCTGCGCCCTCAGCTGAAGATTGGCGTTTGTCTCCAGCATCACGGCGGCATAGACCGCTTCGCGCAGGGATGCGCCGGCCACCGTCGAGCCGTGGCCGCGCATCAGGACCGACGTGCCCGCGCCAAGGGCACGCGCGAGATCGCGGCCCTGCTGCATGTCGGCGACCAGCAAATCCGTGTCGCCGAAATTGTGTTCCGGATCCCAGACCGGAATATCCGCACCAATGGTCGCGCAAACATGCATGATGGGACGCAATTTTTCGCCGATCACACTGAACGGCACGACGCTGTAGCTGTGGCTGTGGACCACGGCCTGCACGTCGGGACGCGCCTCATAGATCGCGCCGTGGATGAAGCGTTCGATATACGGCTTTCCGTTGCCTTCGGCCGTCGCGCCTTCCAGCGTAAATTGCATGATGTCGGGCGCTTCGATCAGCTCCGGCGCCCTGCCCCGTGACAGCAGGAATTTCCGCGGGTCGTCCGGATGGCGGATGCTGACATGCCCGAAGGCGTCACAGACCTTTTCCGCCGCGACGATGCGGTTGGCGATCACCAGTTCTTCGATCGCGGTTTGCAGTTGGGATGCCATGCCCGATCGCCCGGTGTCAGAGGATGAAACTGAGGGAGCCGAGGGAGCCGAGCTCGTAGGCGTCGATGAACACCCGGCGCTCCCTGATCCGCAATTTGGTGCCCTCGCGCTTCAGGACGTAGCGATAGGCGCCCGTATATTCGCGAATCCGTTCGTACCGGCGGTAGCGGTGGCAGATGAAATTGGCCGCAACCGTGACGAGATCGCCATCCGTCCCGATAATTCTTACGTTTCCGATCAGCCGCCGGGTGCGGGAATGCGGATATTCCGCGTGACAATCGGGGCTCATCAGCCGCTTCACGCGTTCCCGGATGCGGACGATGTCATCGGCGAGGATGAACAGCGTGTTGTGGTGATCGCCTTTGGGATGATCGTTGGGCGGCACGTAATAGGCGGCATCTTCGGTGAGAAGTTCAAGCCACTCCTCAAGCCGCCATTCATCCAGCAGCGCCGCTTCACGGTAGAGCAAATCCTCAACTTCCGGGCGCGACACGGATTCAGCCATCCGCGCTATCCATCAGCTGATTCCACCGGCGCCAGAAGATGCGCAGATGATGCTCGTCGCTGTTGAGCTGTTCCTCTTCGCGTCCCATGCCGCGCGACATCTCGGTCCAGCGGACTTCCTGCCAGTTTGCAAGTCCCTGCTGCACCAGTTCGAGCGCCTCGACATCATCGGGTGTAGCGAATCCGCCCGGACCATAGAATGTAAGGAACGCGTCCAGACGGCGCGCACGCGCGCTTTCACTTTCCTCCACCGGGCCCAGAGCCCAGGCGGTGACATGCATGTTTGCGGGCGCTTCCGGGAAGAAGGTCCTGACCGTGACTGACGAGCCATCGTTGATCACGAGATTCGGAAAGATAATCAGATTGCGGTTCGTGTCTGCGACCCGTTTCGCACGCTCAGCGCCCAGGCGTTGGACCAGTTCGCCGCGGATTTCCTCCATCTCCGGTTTGGCATCTTCGCCATAGATCGGAATCCAGGCGGCGACGGGACGGCCGCGGAAGTTGACGTTGTCCGTGGTGAAGTGGCCATTGCCGAGATCGACGGCGAGACCCTTTGTGGGAAGTACCCGGCCCTCGGCCGGCCGCTCAATCTTCACGCCGGAATTGGCCATATAGTTGAGCCAGGTCGCATGGGTGCTTGGCAGGTGATAGTCATCCACGCTGTTTTCGACCATCAGCTTCCAGTTTGCCGCGACGTCGTATTCCTGCGTACCGGTGACGATTTCCATGCTTCCCGAAGGCGACTGGTCGAGTACAAGGTCGATATAGTCTTTCGCGCGGCCCAGATAATCACGCAGCTCCACTGCGTCCGGATCGAGGTTGAGGAACCAGAAGTTGCGATAGGATTCAAACCGTGCGGGGCTTTTCAGGCCCAGCTCGCGTGTGTCGAATTCGCCCTTGTAGGCTTCCGCGCCCGGGACGATGCCGAGCGCACCGTCGTTGCGGTAGGCCCAGCCGTGATAGACGCAACGGAAGCTGCGGCGTGAACCTTCGCGCTCGGTGCAGACGATGGCACCACGATGGCGGCAGGTGTTCAGGAAACAGTGAATCTCGCCGCGCGCGTCGCGGTTGAAGATCACCGGCCGGCCGGCGACTTTGCGCGTGACAAAATCATTGGGTTGTTTCAGTTCTGAGGAATGGCCGACATAAATCCAGCATTTGGAGAAAATCTTTGCCATTTCCTCCTGCAGCACCGCCGGCGACACCAGCGCCTCGCGATCGAGCAGAAATCGCTTCCGGACCGGATCGTCAATGATGTAGCTGCGCGGCATTCCTGTGCCTGGAACCATGGCGCCTTCATCTATCCGATGTTAGACCGCTCGCCAATTGCTCTGGATCAAGATCTGTGCACGACACGGTCAAGGATACGCACTGGCATGAACCGAAGGCCGGGCAGAACGCCGGGTTCGGCGATTTCCGGCGCCCCACACTGCCCTACGACCGGTTCATGGAAGATGAGGGGGTGCCGGTCTATCGTGGGATTGGCGTCCAGCGGGTGCAGGACCTGCCGATGCGTTTCTGGCCGAGGCTAGGCGGCCGTGGCAGCTACATCCAGCTCTATGGGACCGAGGGCCTGTGGGGCATGTATGTGGTCGAGGTGCCGCCCCGCGCCGCGCTCAATATCGAACGCCATCTCTACGAGGAAATCATTCTGGTCGTCGAAGGGCGCGGTTCGACCGAAGTGTGGCAGGACGGCCAGTCCGGGCGGCATGTTTTCGAATGGCAGAAGGGCTCGCTGTTTTCGATTCCGCTGAACGCAATCCATCGGATCGTAAACGCCTCCAGCGCGCCTGCGATTTTGCTGTGCGGCACATCGGCGCCGAACATCATCAACCTGCTGGACGACACGGACTTTGTCTTCAGTTCGCCGTGGCATTTCCGCAAACGGTTTTCGGGTGCGGAGGATTTCTTCAAGCCGCGAGACGACATTGAACCCGATCCGGTACGCGGCCTCGCGATGCGCCGGAGCAACCTCATCCCGGACGTCATCAGTGCAGAACTGCCTCTGGATAACCGCCGCTCACCCGGCTATCGCCGCATCGAGCCGATGATGGCGGGCAACCGGTTTTACCAATTCATCGGGCAATACGAGACCGGGCGCTACTCCAAGGCACACAAACATCATTCGACCGCGGTTCTGATCTGCCTGAAAGGACGCGGCCATACCTATACCTGGCACGACAGCCTTGGCCCGACGCCGTGGCGGGACGGTAAAGCAGAGAAGGTGCTGCGGCAGGATTATGAGTATGGCGGCATCGTGAGCGCAGCGCCGATGAGCGGTGACTGGTTTCACCAGCATTTCGGCATCGCGAAGGAAGGACTACGCGTGCTCGCCTGGCACGGACCGAACAATCATCCGGCGCTAAAGGCCGGGCGGCCCGGCGAAGCCCTGAAGGATATCTGGGCGGTCGATCTCGACAAGGGCGGCGCCGCGATTCCCTATCACATGGAAGACCCGGCGCTGCGACGCGAATATGAGGCAACCCTCGCGCGCGACGGCCTTGTCACGCGCATGGAGCCGAGGTTTTACGAAGCAAGCGGCGCGACGGCGGCCGATTCGATCGGCGGATTTTAGCCGCGCGTTCCCCGGCGCTACTGGTTTGCTGCCTGGAGCGGCGGCTGGGGCGCAGCCTGCGAGAAGACGTAAACCGACACCGCCTTCAGCTCTTCCGGTTTCAGCTTTGTACCGAAATCCGGCATGACGCCGCGGCGGCCTTTGGTGATCGATTCCACGATCGACGCCTTGTCCGAGCCGTAGAGGAACAGGTCTTTCCGCGTCAGGTTGGTTGATCCGAGCGCCGGATTCCCGGCCGCGTCTTCCTGATGACAATCAAAGCAATTGCCTTTGGCATTATCGAGAAACAGCTCTTTGCCATGCGCAGCCTTGGCGGCGTCGGCCCGCTGACCGGTGAGTTGAAGCACATATTCCGCGAGGTCATTGATTTCTTCCGGCGTTACGGTTTTCACCCGGCCGTAATCATCAAGGTCGTGCTGATTGCGATATTGCGGATCGAAGGCGAGCATGTCCGCCTCGACCCCGCGGGCATTCGGATTGCCGGACCGCACACCGTAACGCACCGTCCATTCAACATCTGAAGGCAGCTTGTTCACTCCGCCCGAGGGAAAGTCGTCACCGGAAAAACGCCAGTCGCCGTCCGTAAGGTCCGGCGCATGAGCGGCCTTGCTTCCCTTCAGGTCCTCGCCATGGCAGGAGGCACAGTGTTCCGCATAGACTTTTTTACCGGCCACCAGCGCGCCGGCATTCAGCCGTGTCGATTTTATGATGTCATTCACTGGCACGGTGGCGAGTTCTTCGGCGCGCGCGAGGAATTCGCCATATTCGTCCTCCGCCGGATTGGCGCCGAGCGGATGACCCCCTGCCGGCGCCTGACGCGCCTCAGCCGTTTGTGTCGTAGGCGCGCCCGATTGATTCTGGCTCACCTGCGGCTGATTGCACGCGGCGAGCGGCAGAAATACCGCACCCGCAAAAAGCGCTTTGCGCACGCTCGAATTGCCCATGGGTCAGCAGCCCTCCCGGCATGATTGGAGATCAGATTTTACCACCAGGACGCGGCGTTCGGGGATGGGTTTAACCGGAAATCGCTTCGAGTGCGCGTTTGGTGGTGGCCGGTCCGAGTGCGGCAATCGCCGCAGCCGCGATCACCATGCAGGTGGCGATGAAGGCGAACACGCCACCCACGCCAAAACGGGCGAGCAGGAAGGCGATCACAAATCCGCTGAACACGGTGGAAAGGCGGCTCCACGAATAGACGAAGCCCACCGCACGGGCGCGGATCCGGGTCGGATAAAGCTCTGCCTGATAGGTATGGTAGAGGAAGGACATCACGTTGTTCGCCAGCGTGACGAGCACGCCGAAGATCACGAGTAGCGCGGCGAAACGGCTCTGCCCGAAGGCGAGGCCAAACAGGCCGACACAAACCGCCGAAATGACCAGCAGCCATTTGCGCTCGAAGCGGTCGCCGAGCACGGCGCCTGCGAGCGGCCCAAAGGGCGAAGCAATCGCGATCAGAAATGTATATTCCAGGCTTTGGGTAATGGTGATGCCGCGGCTGATCAGCAGCGTTGGCGCCCAATTGGTGAAACCGTAAAAGCCTACCGCCTGAAAGATATTGAAAAGGATCAGCATCACGGTGCGTGGCAGGAAGCGCGCGTTCCAGATTTCCGCAAAACTGCCTGAGCGGGGAATGGAGTCCGCAACGGCCATGGGCCGCGGCGGCGCAAGTGTTTCGCTTTGTGCCTGCCCTTCAAGCTCGCCGATTTGCCGCAACGCCTCGGCCATTCTCCGGTGGGTGGCGAGCCAGCGCGGACTTTCGGGCACGCGAAGGCGAATCCACCAGACGAAGATCGCGCTCACTGTTCCGATCAGAACCACCCAGCGCCAACCGTCAAAGCCGAACGGTGCGACCGGCACCAACTGCCAGGCGAGGAAGGCGACCACTGGAATCACGGCGAACTGAACCGTCTGATTGATGGCAAAGACGCGGCCGCGATGGGTTTTGGGCACGAGTTCCGCGAGATAGGTGTCGATCGTGACCAGTTCGACGCCGATCCCGATACCGGAGATGAACCGCCAAAGATTCAGGCCAAAGGCATCGGTCTGGAACGCCATGACGGCGCTAGCCGCGCTGTACCAGAGAAGAGAAAGGGTGAACACCGTTCGCCGGCCAAAGCGATCCGCGGCAAAGCCGAAGATCAGTGTGCCGACAAATAGCCCCGCGAAGAGCGCCGCGACAAAACTTGCGATCCCGGTTGTGCCGAACAGGCCCGGCGTGGTGGCGGACAGGATTCCACTTTTCACCAGGCCGGGCGCAATAAAGCCGGTGAACATCAGGTCGTAGAATTCAAAAAATCCGCCGAGCGAAAGCAGAATGACGCGAACCCAGAGGGTCCGCGTCATCGGCAGCCGGTCGAGACGGGCTGCGATCAATCCGGCCGAATCTTCGCGAATCAGGCTGTTCCGGCCACGATGGCGCGGAATTCCTGATCCGATACCAGACGCTTCTTTGTGGTTCCGAGCGTCTTCACCTTTTCGAGGATTTCCGGCTGTTTGTCGTCCGGCGCTTTCAGCCCCAGCTCGTCCAGCTTCATCTTGATGCTGACGAGTCCGCTTTTTTTGCCGAGCACGACCCGGCGGTCCGCGTGCACGATCTCGGCCGAATAGGGTTCGATCGCCGAGGGCTGATGGAATTGCGCCGCCACACCGCCGCTTTCCCGTGTGAAGAGATATTTTCCGACCACCGGTTTCCAGCAATCGACCGTGTAATTGCCTGATTTCTGCACCAGTTCGGAGACTTCACGGGCCTTGCCGAGGTCCAGCGCAACCGGCACATGATAGAGGAACTGGAGCGCGAGGGCGACTTCGCAGATGTCGGCGTTGCCGGCGCGTTCGCCCATGCCGTTGATCGTGCCCTGTACCCAGTCGGCGCCGCCGCGCACCGCCGCGATGGCCGCCGCCGTCGCAAGTCCGAAATCATTGTGGCCGTGCCAGTGAATCGGAACTTGCGGCCCCAACCAGGAACGAACCTGCCGGATGAGATATTCGGCCGTCTCGGGCGCGCAAACACCGATCGTGTCCACAACCGAAACTTCGTCTGCACCCGCAGCAAGCGCCGAACCATAGACATCGCGCAGAAAGCCCAAATCCGTCCGTGTGCTGTCCACGGCGAAGAAATTGACCTTCTCGATACCGTTGTCCTTGGCATGTTTGATCGAACCGGTGATGCGCTCCACGACCTTTTCGCGCGTGAAGCCAAACGCCTTCATTTTTATGTCGCTGGTCGTGATTTCGCACAGCAGATAGCGCGTGCCCAATTCGAGATGCGCATCGATGTCGGCCTTCAGGCAGCGGGCAAAACCCCAGATTTCGGACGACAGGTGGGCATCGAGGATGCGCTTCACCGCCTCGGTATCGTCGTCCGACACACGGGGAAAGCCGGATTCGATGCGGGAGACTCCAAGGTCCGCGAGTTTGCGCGCGATCGCCACCTTGTCATCGGCGGAAAACACGATTCCCGTGGTCTGCTCACCATCGCGCAGCGTGGTGTCGTAGAAGCGGACGGTCCTGCTATGGTCAAAGCCCTGCTGCACGACATTGAGGTCGTTGAGCGGGGTAGTCCAGACCTGATCTGGCCGGATGTTCATTCTGTCCTCCTGCCGGTTTGGCGATGGCCGGATTTATAGACCAGGACCCGGCAAATTCAATTCCGCAGGGCGGCGGCGGCCCGGACAGATTTTTGTGTGACCGCTGTTTTTCGCGTGCTACCAAACGGCGGTCTGACGCAGGCGTGTCTTGAGCTTGCATTTGGGGAGTTTGCAGAGGATGAAATTCGTCTCTTTCCGCGCGGGTGGCAAGGCGCGCTATGGTCTGGTGAGCGGAAACGGCGTTGTCGATCTGACAACCCGCCGCAAGGAGCCAGATCTCAAATCGCTGATTGCGGCGAACGGATTGGCCGTGGCGGCGAGCGCGTGCTCCGGCGAAGCGCCAGACTTCACGCTGGATGCGGTGCAGTTCGAGCCGCTGATTCCCAATCCCTCGAAAATTATTTGTATCGGGCTCAATTATCACGAGCACCGGAACGAGACCCAAATGACGGGCGATCCCTATCCCGCCATCTTCATCCGCTTTGCCGATACGCAGATCGGGCATCTGGAAACCGTGATTCGGCCGCGGGAATCGGAGCAGTTGGACTACGAGGCCGAGCTTGCACTCATCATCGGCAAAGGCGGCCGTCACATCAAGGCGAGCGAGGCGATGGCCCACGTCGCGGGCTATTCCTGCTACAATGATGTATCCGTGCGCGATTATCAGCGGCACGCCAGCCAGTGGACCCCGGGAAAAAATTTCCCGCGTACGGGACCATTCGGGCCTTTCCTGGTTACACCCGACGAAGTGGGCGATCTTCAGGGCAAGAAAATCGCAACGCGGTTGAACCGCGACACGGTGCAGTCTTCGACCCTGGACATGATGATTTTTCCGCCACCGAAGCTGATTGAATATATTTCCAGCTTTACTCCGCTTTATCCCGGCGATGTCATCGCCACCGGCACGCCCGGCGGCGTGGGCTGGGTGCGCAAACCGCCACTCTGGATGAAGCCGGGCGACACCGTGGAAATCGAGATCGAAGGCGTCGGGCTGCTGAAGAACAGCATCGCTGCCGACGGCTGAGGCGCCCGCCGGGTTGATTCGGCGGCAGGTTCTGTCAAGTTGTGCTCCCTACCCCGCGTACGCGCGGTTTCCGGGCCAAAATCGCCTCTGGCGATTTTTACGCCCTGCAATCCCCCGCAAGCGGGGGCAGAAGGGAGGAAGGGCATGGCTGAGAGGACGCTGGACGTCGCCGCGTTGATCGAAGGCAAGCTTGCGCGGCCGCAAATCACCATTGCGGCGTGGCTCTGCACCCTCATGGTTCTGGAAGGCTATGACATGCAGACGCTGTCCTTCGCGGCACCCGCGATTCTGCGCGAATGGCACGTCAGCCGGGCAGACTTTGGCTTCGTGCTGACGGCACATCTCGCCGGTTATATGTTGGGGGCGCTGACGCTCAGCTTTTTTGGCGACCGCATTGGGCGCAAGAACATCATCGTGGCGGGTGCAGCCATTTTCGGCGCCTGCACCTTTGCGGCGGGGTTCGCCACGTCTCCGTGGGAACTGGGGCTGTGGCGCCTCGGAGCGGGTATTGGGCTGGGCGGCGCGATTCCAACCGGGATTGCGCTTGCGGCGGAATACATGCCCAGGCGCCTTCGCGCGACCACGATCGGGCTGATGTTCGTTGGTTACAATGTTGGGGCAGGCCTCGGCGGGTTCATCGCGGCCTGGACCATCGCCGATTACGGCTGGCCGTCGGTATTCTTCATCGGCGGAATCGCCGCGATCCCCATGTTCGCCGGCATCGCCCTGAGGATTCCCGAGTCCGTCCGTTTCCTGATCATCAAGGGAAAGCCCTTCGCTGAGATTGCGGCGATTGTCCAGCGGCTGCGGCCGACGGCCGATCTGTCGGATGTCGGAACATTTGTCGTGGGCGAGGAAAGCCGCAAGAATTCTCCGGCCAGTCTGTTCGCCGACGGGCGCGCCGCCATCACGACCCTGCTCTGGATTTCATTCATTGCGAGTTTCACCGGCCATTACTTCATTACCGGATGGATGCCGACGGTGCTTTCGGACGACGGGCTGTCGGTGAGACAGGCGGATATTGCGATGGGCTATTTCCAGTTCGGTGGCGCGATCGGCAGCTTCCTGATCGCATTCCTTCTCGACAGGATCGGCATTCGCGTGGTCGCACTGACTTTTCTGGCCGCAACACCCGTGGTTGCCGTTCTGGGGCTTCAGAGCGCCTATTCGGTGCTGCTGGCCAACATGCTGGTGGCGGGGATTGGCGTGCTGGGCGGGCAGATCGGGCTGAACGCGCTCGCGGGCACGCTCTATCCCACCTATATGCGCGCAACCGGCGCGGGCTGGGGTTTGGGCGTCGGCAGGATCGGCACCATGGCGGGACCGATTGTCGGCGGCATATTGCTGGGGATGCAGTTGACGCGGCCCACACTGTTGCTGCTGACCGCCATTCCGCTGTTCTTTTGCGGCATTGCGCTGTTCGGATTGCAATCGGCGAAGCGGGCGCAGGATGAGCGCGGTGGCATGGAGCTCGCGAAGGCGGATTTCGCGCATTAGTTGACTTACCCCTCACTCGACACGCCAGCGGGCGTGTGCTTTGCACACGCCCGCTGGCGTGTCACCCTCTCCCGCCCCCGCAAGGGAAATGGGGATTTCGGAGCAAGTGATGAAGAAAGTTGCGTTGACTGCTGCTTTGGCCGATTACGATCACGTCCGCGATCTTGCGCTGGGGCGTGTGCAACCGGATGGCATCGAACTCACCTGTCTGACGCTGCCGATCGAAGAAATCTTCTTTCGCTTTATCGTCTATCGCGAATGGGAGGTATCGGAGATTTCGCTGGCGAAATACGTCGCTCTCACATCGCAGGGCGACGAAAGCTATTGGGCGCTTCCAGTGTTCCCGTCGCGCGTGTTTCGCCACTGCTCGATTTACGTTCGCAGCGACGGCCCGGTCAGTGCCATCGCAGATCTCGCAGGACGGCGCGTTGGCATTCCCGAATGGG
Organism: Micropepsaceae bacterium; assembly: GCA_025450355.1. GTDB lineage: Bacteria > Pseudomonadota > Alphaproteobacteria > Micropepsales > Micropepsaceae > CAIYRG01. The sequence goes on along the minus strand of JANWHR010000012.1, from coordinate 2,126 downwards.
CGCAGACGGCGGCGGTTTATTCGCGCGGTTTCCTTCAGCACCAGTATGGCATCGATCTCGCGTCCATCGACTGGGTGCAGGCGGGGGTGAACCAGCCGGGGCGGATCGAAAAGGTCGATGTCGAACTGCCGCAAGGGGTGCGGTTGACGCGCAGAGCGGACAAGTCGCTGAATGAGATGCTGCTCGCGGGCGAAATAGACGCGGCGCTTGCGGCACGCGCGCCGGAAGCATTCGTCAATGGCGACTCCCGGATTCGCCGGCTATTCCCGAATTATCGCGAAGTGGAAGAGGACTACTATCGAAAGACTGAGATATTCCCGATCATGCATGCCGTCGCCGTCCGGCGGGATGTTGTGCAGAACCATCCCTGGGTACCGCGCAATCTGTTCAAGGCGTTCGAGGAAGCGAAGCGCCGCAGCATTGCGCGCGCGCTCGAGACCACAGCATCGCTGTTTCCGATCCCATGGGGATATGACGACGCGGAGCGCGGCATGCAGCTTTTTGGCAAAGACTATTTTCCTTACGGAATCGAGGAAAACCGCACCACGCTGGCTGCCTTTTTGCGCTATGCCTGCGAGCAGGGCGTCTGCAAGCGCCTGCTGGATGTGGAAGAGCTTTTCCCGCCACAGCTCCACAGCTCATACCGGGTATAATCGGCGGAAGTCATCGGAGCAGCGACATGGATCAGATGCGGCAGCCGGTCTCCACCACCACGCCTGAGTTTGCAGGCTATTATGGCAGGCTCACCCGGAGCAACATGGCGCCCCTCTGGGAGGTCCTGAAAAACCTGGTGACGGCGGAGCCGGTTAGCCCCGCGCGTCCCGCGCACTGGCCGTATGAAGAAGTCCGGCCATTGCTGTTCGAAGCCGGCAAACTGATTTCCGCCGAGCAGGCGGAACGCCGTGTGCTGGTGCTGGAAAATCCCGGGCTGCGAAACCAGTCCTCGATCACCCATTCGCTTTACGCCGGCATTCAGCTTGTATTGCCCGGAGAGGTCGCACCGCAGCATCGCCACAGTCAGGCCGCACTGCGCTTCATTCTCGAAGGCCGTGGCGCCACGACAACGGTGGAAGGTGAGCGTCTTGAAATGTGTCCGGGCGATCTCATTCTCACGCCATCATGGCAATGGCACGATCATCAGAATGAGACGAAAGAACCCATCGTGTGGCTGGATGGCCTTGACATTGCGCTGGTCGCCTTGCTCGACGCGGGATTTGCCCAGCATGCGAACCAGAAGGAGCAGGAAGTCACGCGGCCGAAGGGTACGAGTCGCGCGCTCTACGGCGCCAACATGATCCCGGTGGATGACAGCCCCGCATCGCTGAATTCTCCGCTAATGAGATATCCTTATGAGGAAGCGCGGGCAGCACTCGAGCGGCTGAAGCAGGGGACCGACTGGGATTCGTGCCACGGCATCCGCATGAGATACGCACATCCGCGGACTGGCGACTGGGTCATGCCCACCATGGGGCCAGCGATTCAACTGGTGCCCGGGCGCTTCACGACCGGCGCGTACCGCGCGACGGACGGCGCGATTTTTGCGGTCGCCGAAGGACACGGAAGTGCAAAAATCGGCAATGAGAATTTCGACCTGTCGCCGCATGACGTCTTCGTTTGTCCCGCCTGGACGTGGCGCAGTTTCACGGCGGCAGAGGACCTGGTTCTGTTTACATTTTCCGACCGGCCGGTGCAGGAGAAGCTCGGCCTTTGGCGCGAGGAGCGCAGCGCGGATCACTGACTGCATTTCGCCATGGAAGGACTGAAGGACCGCGACCGGCCGATCATCATCGTGGGCGGCGGCATTGGCGGACTGGCCGCGGCGCTGGCGCTGGCCAGCCGCGGCTATCCGTCCCTTGTCCTGGAGCAGGCGCCGGAATTCCGCGAAGTGGGCGCAGGGATTCAGCTCGGCCCCAATTCCTGGCGCTGTCTCCGCTTCATTGGCGCCGAAGGGCAGGTGCAGCGGCTCGCCGCGTTTCCCCAAGCGCTGGTGATGATGGACGCCGTCAGCGCGGAAAAGGTCATTTCCGTCCCTCTGGAGGGATTTGAAACGCGTTTCGGCGCGCCCTACGCCCTGATCCACCGCGCCGATCTTCTGGATGCTTTGCTCGAAACGTGCAGGCAAGAAC
>JANWHR010000011.1 GCA_025450355.1 Micropepsaceae bacterium | reverse complement strand
TGTGTCCATCGCCCAATCCCAAACGCGAGCCGCCGGCGTACCATTGCGCCTGAAGCCACCAGCTTTACCAGATATTGAGTCAGGTCACGACAGATCGTGCTGTCGCGCCCACAGGATTCGATTCTTGCGGCGCGTTGGCGTTTGTGCCCGGCAACAACGCGGTGTGTTGCTGCTGTTGCCTTGCCCGTGCCACAATATTCGTCTGACATTCACTGGTTTGATGCGCCGGCGCGTGGCAATCGACCAGAAAATTCGCCCGGCTGAATTGACCTTCGGCTTTGGCGCAGGTCACGGTCATTTCATCTGCAATATTGCATAAGCACTGATGACACTGGGTCGTGGTCTTGATTCGACTGCTTGCCACCGCCTAAAAGGACTGCAACAGGATTGCGCATGAGTAGAGTACAGGGAAGTGCAGCAATGGCACAGAATTCGGAAATTCACGCTTTAAAGTCCGACGATATCCTTCGGCTCGCAACCGAAATCGTCGCGGCTTACGTCAGCAATAACCCTATTCCGGTCTCGGAAGTCCCCGCCATGATCAAGAGCGTGCACAGCACCCTCGGCGGACTGGGCAACGGTTTGCAGGGCGAAACGCCAGCCACGCAGAAACCGGCGATTCCGATCAAACGCTCCGTCAATCCCGATTACATCGTCTGCCTGGAAGACGGCAAAAAGCTGAAAATGCTGAAGCGCTATCTGCGGTCGAACTACAGTCTGACTCCGGAAGAATACCGCGCAAAGTGGGGCCTGCCCGCAGATTATCCCATGGTCGCGCCAAATTACGCCGCCCAAAGATCGGAATTTGCAAAGAAGATCGGCCTGGGGCGCACTGCCTCTTCGTCGGCCCGGCGCCGGAAAGGCTGAACCAGGCAGCGAGTGGAGAGAAGCAAGAAGCGAGAGAACGCAGGAGCCGCCGCCCTCTCGTTACTCGCTTCTTCTGCTATCTAGGCCGCGCGGCGCAGCCGCAATGCCGTCCAGACCGTATCGATGGCTTCCACCAGATAATCGATCTGTTCGTCCGTATGCATGGGGGAAGGCGTAATCCGCAACCGGTCCGTACCGCGTGGAACGGTCGGGAAGTTGATCGGCTGCACATAAATCCCGTGCGTGTACAGAAGTTCGTCCGAAACGATCCGGCACAGCGCCGCGTCGCCCACCAGCACCGGAACGATATGACTAGGCGAATCGAGCAACGGCACATTGCGTTGGCCGAGCAGCGTCTTGACCCGGGTCGCGCGATTCCGCAGCCCTTCGCGTTCAACATTGCTGGAACGCAGATGCCGTACCGCGGCCAGCGCGCCGGCGGCAATCGCCGGCGGCAGCGACGTGGTGAAAATGAATCCGGTGGCAAAGGAGCGGACACAATCCACAATGGCTGTCGTGCCGGTGATGTAACCGCCCATCACGCCAAATGCCTTGGCGAGAGTGCCCTCGATGATGTCCACCCGGTGCATTTGGCCGTCGCGTTCGGCGACCCCGCCGCCGCCCGCCCCGTAAAGCCCGACGCCGTGGACCTCATCGAGATAGGTCATGGCGCCGAACTTCTCGGCCAGATCACAGATTTTTCCGATCTGCCCGAAGTCGCCTTCCATCGAATAGACCGACTCGAAGCAGATGATCCTGGGCGAATTCGGCGGCGCGCTACGCAGCAGTTCTTCCAGATGCGCCATGTCGTTGTGGCGGTAAATCCGCTTCTCCGCACCCGAATGGCGCATCCCTTCGATCATGGATGCGTGGTTGAGCTCGTCGGAAAAGAAGATGCAGCCCGGCAGCAGCCGCGCCAGCGTGGAAAGGGTTGCTTCATTTGAAACGAAGCCCGAAGTGAACAACAGCCCGGCTTCCTTGCCGTGCAGAGCCGCCAATTCACGCTCGAGCTCCACGTGATAGAGGTTTGTCCCGGAAATGTTCCGGGTACCGCCCGACCCCGCGCCCGCCTGGTCGATGGCCGCCTTCATCGCGGAAATCACTGCCGGATGCTGACCCATGCAGAGATAATCGTTGCTGCACCACACCGTGATCCCGCGAATGCCGTTGGTGGTGTGGTGGTCGGCGGAGGGAAATTCGCCGCGATGCCTCAGGATGTCCGCAAAAATCCGGTAGCGGCCTTCGCGCTTCAGCTTCGCAAGATTGTCTTTGAAAATATGGCCGTACGCGAACGGCATCGGTTCTGCTCTCCCACCCTTGGGGCGTTTCTATACGACCGCAGTGGGGGAGGATAGCCCATTGGCGCGCTGTCACGCATACAAATTCTTGGAATGCAGGTTGCTTTTCGGCCCCTTGTTGCGAATGATTCTCGCTAAAGCCGGTAACGGACCTGATCAAGCCAGAACCGCTCCAGTCGCCGTAAGGCAAGGTTCATGGCGGAAAAGTCATTCGGGGACAAATTCCCGACCGGCTGAAGCGAGGAAAGATGGCGCTCGAACTGGGCGCTGACAATGCGCCGGATCGCCTGTCCGCGTTCGGTCAGCCGGATGCAGACCGCCCGCCGGTCGGCATCCGAACGCTCGTGGTGGATGTAGCCCAACTCGACCAGCTTCTTCAGATTGTACGAGACATTCGAGCCAAGATAATGGCCACGGGTGCGCAACTCCCCGGCCGTCAGTTCCTGATCGCCGATGTTGAACAGCATCAGGGCCTGCACGCTGTTCACCTCGAGTTCGTTGCGCCGTTCCAGCTCGTCCTTGATGACATCGAGAAGCTGCCGGTGCAGGCGTTCGATCAGGGACAGCGTCTCGAGATAACCCGCCCGCACTGAGGGTAGATCGTCCAGAACATCCGCCACCGCCGTGTTTGCGATCATATTCACGCACGCCTCCGCCTTTGGGATTGAATTAAAAGCTAGTCGGCAGGAGTTAACGATGACTTAGCACCAGTTCTTTTTCGCCCAGAGGCGCAAAATAAGCGTCGATCATCGGGTCCGTGACTGCGGCGAGCGAATCCGGCTGCCAGCGCGGGTGCTGATCCCGGTCAATCAGCAGCGCGCGTACCCCTTCATAAAGATCATGTCCGCGCAACACCCGAAGGGTGAGCCGGTATTCCATGCGCATGCAGTCGTCGAAGTCGAGCTTGCGCGCCTCCCGCAGCGCCCGCAGAGTGAGTTTGAGGCTGGCCGGTGAACGGGTCCCGATCGCCCCGGCCACCTCCTTCGCCCAATCGCTTCCGGCGTGCAGCCGCGCGAGAATTTCCTCGACCGAGGAGGCGGCAAAGGCCTGGTCTATTTCGCCGCGGCGGGCGGCAAATTGCGGCGGCTCTGCTATGCGCCTCGCGCGAGCAGCGATGACGGCATCGGCGGGCTCTCCCGCCGCCAGCCGTGGCGCGACCTGCGCCATTTCCGCGGCAGGCACAAAATCGGTCGCGAGCCCAAGCGACAGCATGTCGGCCGGACCAATATGTGTGCCGGTCAGACCAAGCCAGACGCCGGTCTCCCCCGGAAGACGCGACAGGAACCAGGTTCCGCCAATATCCGGATAGAGCCCGATGCCGGTTTCGGGCATCGCGAAGCTTGCGTGCTCACTGACGACCCGGTGTGAACCGTGCACCGAAAGCCCGGCACCCCCACCCATGGTCATGCCGTTGAGCAGCGCCACATAAGGTTTGGCGTAATGGCGTACGGCCGCGTTCAGGCGATATTCCGTGGCGAAATACGCCTCGGCCTGTGCGATGTCCTCGCGGCCCAACCGGTAGATGGAGCGAATATCACCGCCCGCGCAAAAGGCGCGACCGGGGACGGCATCGATCAGAACTGCGTGAACCGCGTCATCCCGTGCCCATTCCTCCAGTGCCGCGAAAATGGCGGCACACATCTCATGCGTCAGCGCATTCAAGGCGGCCGGCCGGTTCAGCGTGATATGACCCAGGTGAGTTTCCCGGCGCAGAATCACGTCCTCTGTCACGGCTGTGATTCCGTGCGGATAGGCAGCACAGCGCGCCCCGGTGTAAAATAGCGGCGCATCAATAAGACGGCGCACATGACCCGAGCCTCATCCGCTTTTCCCTCGCTTCGCATGCGGCGCCTGCGCAGGCATGACTGGTCACGCCGCCTGGTCGCAGAGAATCGTCTTAGCGCATCCGATCTGATTTGGCCGCTGTTTATCGTCGAAGGGGAAAACCGGCGCGTTCCTGTTCCGTCCATGCCCGGAGTCGAGCGCTTGTCGGTCGACAACTCGGTCGCAGCGGCCGAGGAAGCCGCAAGTCTCGGAATCCCGGTGATCGCGCTTTTTCCCCAGACGGACGAGAGCAGGAAAACCGATGACGGCCGCGAGGCGGAAAATCCCGACAATCTGGTTTGCCGCGCCGTGCGCGCCATCAAGCGAGCCGTGCCGGAGATTGGTGTGATGTGTGATGTTGCACTCGATCCGTACACGACGCATGGGCATGACGGCGTGCTGATCGGCGATGACGTCGCGAATGACGAAAGTGTCGAGGTTTTGGTGCGCCAGTCGCTGGCCCAGGCGGAAGCGGGCTGTGACATCCTCGCGCCCTCCGACATGATGGACGGCCGAATCGGGAAGATTCGTACAGCACTGGAATCGCATGGCCATCGCGATGTGCTGCTACTTGCCTATGCGGCAAAATATGCCTCCGCGTTTTACGGTCCGTTCCGCGATGCGGTTGGTTCGGCCAAAGCGCTGAAGGGCGACAAACGCACCTATCAGATGGATCCGGCCAACAGTGATGAGGCGGTGCGTGAAGTCGCGCTCGACATCGCCGAGGGCGCGGACATGGTGATGGTCAAACCCGGGCTGCCCTATCTCGACGTCCTGCGCCGGATAAAGGATGAATTCGCGATGCCCACCTTCGTGTATCAGGTGTCGGGCGAATATTCGATGATGATGGCCGCGATCGAACGGGGCTGGCTGGATGCCGAACGCGGGATTCCCGAATGCCTGATTGCCTTCAGGCGCGCCGGTGCGGACGGCATCCTCACCTATTTCGCCCGCGACATCGCCCGCAAACTCAAGTCCCGCTAACCGCCGCGAATGCCAATGTAAAGCATTTGCTTGGTTTTGACCAAAGCATTTGCTATATATATCCACATGAAGGCCGTTACCTACACACGCAGCGCGATCAAGGCTTTGAGGAAGATGCCCGCGAAGGACCGCGATGCGATCATGGACAAAATGGCCAACTACGCCGCCGGTGGCATCGAAGACGTGAAGGCACTTCAAGGTTCAGATCTGTTCCGCCTTCGCCATGGGAACTGGCGGGCAGTATTTGAACAGGATGGAACGGTGATCGCCATTCTAAAGGTGGCGAAGCGAGGTGAGGTTTACAGATGACAAAGGCAGGAACGCACCGCGTGCAGATCGTGAAAGATGCAGCAGGCCATCCAGTCGCGGCTGTCATACCGTGGGAGGAATACGAGCGGTTGCGCGCCGGCGGCGATGAGGATGCGCAGCTAATTGCGGCTGCGGAGCGCCATCGCGGTGAGGAGCGATTCCCCGAGGAAGTCGCCCGTCGTCTGGCCGCAGGTGAGGTTGGACTAAAGGTCATCCGGGAGTGGCGCGGCTTGACCCAGGCGGAGCTGGGCGAAAGGGCCAATGTGCCACCGCAATATATTTCTCAGATTGAGCGCGATGATCGCAATATGGGGCTAAAGACAGCCGCAAAGCTGGCGCCGATCCTGAAGGTTTCGCCAGAAGTGCTGTTGGACGGTCTCGACCAAGGATTCCAGCGGCGAGTCCGCAGGAAAACGCGCCGGGCCAACGCATCCACCAACAAAAGCACCACGCAGTAATTTTTCATCCAAATTGACGGCCCCTCCTACGCTGCGACATGCGTGGGAATTTTGCCGATTCCCGGCAAGCCT
>JANWHR010000010.1 GCA_025450355.1 Micropepsaceae bacterium | reverse complement strand
GTAGTGTTGAGAGAATCGTGATCGGGTGAATGTAGCTTTCATACAGCATGCCCAGAATGATGTAGATGACCAGAATTGCCGCCACGATCAGATAAACTTCCGTGCCGAGCGACTGTTGGAATGCCTGAGCCGTCCCTTGAAATGATCCGGTAAGGCCTGCGGGTAAATGCATTCCGGCGATGGAGGTATTGATTGCGTTCACCGCCTGACCCAGGGACACTCCTGGCGGCAGATTGAAACTGAGAGTCACCGCCGGAAACACGCCCTGATGGCTGATGGACAGATTTGATGTCTTGTCCATGTCGTAATGAACGAAGGTGGACAAAGGCACCGACTCATTGCTCAGCGGCGATTTGATGTAGATCTTCTGCAGTGCGGACGGGTCGATCTGGAGGGTCGGGATGACTTCCATGACCACGCGGTACTGCCCGGCCTGGGTGAAGAACTGGTTCACCTGCCTTTGCCCGAATGCATCGTAGATGGTGTCGTCGATTACCTGCGGCTGAAAGCCAAAACGGGCCGCGGCGGTGCGATCGATGTCCATGGTGAGCGCCGGCGCATTCGTCTGCTGATCGCTCGCGACATCGGTCAATTCGGGAATCGTGCGAAATCGAGCGAGCACATGCGGCGCCCACTGATTCAGCTCGTCAAGATTCGTGTCCTGCAACGTGTACTGATATTGGGTGCGCGCTGCCCGGCCGCCCACGGTGACATCCTGATGAACCTGCAGGAAGAGGGAGATTCCTGGAATGCGGTGCGTTTCCCGCATGATCCGGGCAATCACCTGACCGGCAGGCGTGCTGCGCACGGAAAGAGGTTTGAGACTGATGTAAAACCGGCCGGTATTCGTGGTCTGTCCGCCGCCGGAGCCGACCGCATCCACGACATTCGCCACGTCTGGATCACGGGTGATGATCCGCGACAATTCCTGCTGGCGCGCGCTCATGGCATCGAAGGAGATGTCCTCGGGCGCGTCCGAAATGCCCTGCAGCAAACCCGTATCCTGCTGCGGGAAAAAGCCCTTGGGGATGTAAATATAGAGCAGCACTGACAGGGCGGCGGTGACGAGCAGCACCAGCATCGTCAGGGGCTGATGGTCCAGAACCCAGGTCAGGGCGGTGTCGTACCGCGCGACCAGCCATTCGTAATAGCGCTCCGTGCGCTGGTGAAACCGGCCATGCCTCTCATCGGCTTTGCGCTTGAGATAGCGGGAGGCCAGCATCGGCGTGAGGGTCAGGGACGTGAATGCCGAAACCAGAATGGCGAGCGTAATCACTCTCGCGAATTCCCGGAATAGCCGGCCAAGAATGCCGCTCATCAGCAGAATGGGAATGAACACGGCAATCAGCGACAGGCTCATGGAAATGATCGTGAAACCGATTTCGCCGGCGCCAAGGCGCGCCGCTTCCATCGGCTCCTGGCCCAGCTCGATGTGCCGGTAAATGTTTTCCAGCATGACGATGGCGTCATCGACGACGAAGCCGATCGCGATGGTCAGCCCCATCAGCGACAGATTGTCGAGGCTGAATCCGAAGACATACATCAGCGCGAAAGTGCCGACGATCGACATTGGAATCGCGACGCTGGCGATCACCGTCGTCCAGAGGGTGCGCAGGAAGAGAAAGATCACCAGAATAACCAGCACGATGGTGACCGCCATCGTCAGCTGAATGTCATTGATAGACGCGGCAATGGTTTCGGTCCGGTCCATCAGGATGGAGACATCCACGCCGGCGGGAATCGCGGCGCTGACTTTCGGCAGCGCCGAGCGCACCTGGGCAACCGTGTCGATGACATTGGCGGACGGCTGTTTGAATACAATCAGCTGAATTCCGGGGTGATTGTTCTGCCATGAGGCGATTTTCGAGTTTTCCGGGCCGTCGATGGCACGGCCGACGTCACGGATGCGAACGGGCGCGCCGTTGCGATAGGCAATGACGATGTCATTCCAGGGTCCGGCCTCAAGCAGTTGATCGTTGTCGTAAATCGTGAAGGACTGCCTTGGGCCATCGATTTCGCCCTTGGGCTGATTGACCGTCGCGGATTGGAGGACCGCGCGAACATCTTCCAGCCCGAGTCCCATGCCGGCCAGCCGTGTGGGATCCAGTTGAACCCGAACGGCCGGTTTTTGCTGTCCTGTAACAATAACCTGGGCGACGCCGCCCAACTGACTGATCTCCGGCGCGAGCACCGTTTCGGCGAAATTGTCGATGGTCGTCAGCGGATATTTGTCCGACTGCAGGCCAATGATCAGGATGGGCGCGTCGGACGGGTTCACCTTGCGGTAAGTCGGTGGCGCAGGCAGGTCAGGCGGCAGGGACCGGGTTGCCGAGTTGATGGCGGTCTGCACATCGATGGCAGCGGCGTCGATGTTGCGGTTCAGGTCGAATTGGAGCGCGACGGATGTACTACCCAGCGAGCTTGTCGAGGTCATCTGGGTGATGCCTGACACCTGCGTAAACGCGGTTTCGAGAGGTGTGGCGACGGCCGTCGCCATGGTTTCGGGGCTGGCGCCGGGAAGGGAGGCGGAGACGTTGATCGTGGGATATTCCACCTGTGGCAGTGGCGCGACCGGGAGCTGCGGATAGGCGGCGGCGCCCACAGCCAGTATCCCGATCATCAGCAGCGAGGTTGCAATCGGGCGGCCGATAAAGGGATCGGAAATGCTCACGGACGATGGGTGCCGGCGCGGGCAATCATGACCGGTGCAAAGCTGACACGAGCGCCGGCGACCACCTTGTCCTGGCCTTCGGTGATGACGCGCTCGCCCGCCTTCAGGCCCCGTGCAATCACGCTGATACCGCCGCCCGAAATCCCGGGCTGCACTGGCCGGTTCTGGGCGACGTTGTCATCACTGACCACAAAGACAAAGGGACCGTAAGGCCCGCGCTGGACGGCGACCGACGGAACCGTGATGACGTTGTGCTCGTTGTCGAGCAGCACACGTGCGTTGACAAACTCGCCGGGCCAGAGCCGCAGCGCGGCGTTGGGAAATGTCGCCTTCAGCCGCACCGTGCCGGTGTTCTGGTCGATCTCATTGTCCAGCGTGAGCAGCGTGCCGGTATCGAGCTGGGTGGCACCATCCTGCGTGAACGCATCGACACGCACCGTTCCTTTGCCCATCGAAGCACGTACCCGCTGAAACGCATCCTCCGGCAGGGTGAATATCAGCGATATGGGTCGAAGCTGCGTGACGACGAGGATCGGATTCGTCGTATTTGCCTGCACGACATTGCCGATATCGATCTGACGCAGACCGGTTCGGCCGCCGACGGGCGAGACGATGCGGCACATGCTGAGATTCAGAGCCGCTGTCTGCACCTGCGCGTCATCGGATTTGACGATTCCTTCATACTGCAGGACCAGAGCGGCCTGGGTATCGACCTGTTGCCGGGCAATGGAGTTTTCCGTTTCGAGTGTGCGGTAACGCGTGAGGTCGAGCTTCGCGTTTTGCAGAGTCGCCTGGTCTTTGATGAGCTGTCCCTGAACCTGCGCCAGCGCATTCTGATAGGGCCGCGGATCGATCTGCACGAGCACGTCGCCGCGCTTCACCATCTGGCCTTCGGTGAAGGCAACCTGCGTGATTGCTCCACTGACTTGCGGCGTAATGGAAATGGTGTTGAACGCCTTGATTGAGCCGATACCGGACATATAAACCGGCACATCCTGCCGCATCGCCGTTGCGGTCACGACCGGAACTGCTCTGCCTGCCATCGCGCCGGGCGGGCCAGCCGTAGCGCCAGCGCCACCCGCAGACGTACCGCGTCCGAACGCACCTCCACGGTCACCGGCTGTCCCGGACGACATCCGGGCGCCAGCATTTCCTCCGTATTGCGTCCAGGCAATCCCGGTGATGACAAGCACAAGCACAATCGCAGTGAACAGTCGCCGGCCCATTCATCCTGTCCCGGGTGGACGCCGGTGAGAACGTATCAAGGCCTGAATGGTTCGTTGGTCCGGCTGCGGCGGGAACCGCGAACCGCCGTGATTTTATTGCGACATTCCGCTCAGGCGGTGAGCTGCCGCGCGCCGGATGCGAACAGGTCTTCGACGCGGAACCTTTCGTGGATAATGCCCTGCGTCACGGCGTGCCCGATCAGCTCTTCCAGCACGCGGCGGTTGGGTTCGATCCCGTAAGGCAGCGGATCGCCGGTGATATCCATTACGCGCTGATACACGCGGTCGGTTTCGGTGAGTTTTTCGATTTTTCCACTCTTCAGCCGGTCGAGATAAAGCCGTTTCGCATCCGCAAAAGCCGCGAACACATCAGCCGCCAGTCCCGGATTTTGCTGCAGAAGCGCATCCCGGATCACCACCGTGTGGTTGATCGGATAATGGCCATTGCGTTTGAGCGCGGCGAGGCCAGCCTCCAGGGCATTCGGTATCAGCGGTTTCACATACGGGCTGTCACTTTCCGCACCGATGGCAGCGACGAGTTCGCCCGCTGCCAGCATTTCGCCCATGTTCTTTCCCTTTTCCATGGGGACGACATTCGCCGGCGGGCGGTATTCCGCGACATGTTCATCGCCGGAAAGCACCCAGGTCACCTTGGCGAGGTCCACGCCATATTCTTCCTGCAGGATACCGCGGGCCCAGACGCCTGTGGTGACGGTGTAGCCGCGATTGACGCCGACACGCTTGCCTTCCAGGTCCTTCGGTGAATGGATGCCGGCGTTGGTGTTCACCAGAATGGCGCCGTGATGAAAGGCGCGCACCAGAAACACAGGAATGGCGGTCATCTTCTTGCCGTTGGCGCGGGCACAAATGTAGGTGGTGATGGCCATTTCGCAGATGTCGAATTCGAGGCCCCGCACCATGCGGCGGAAGGCGGCGATCAGCGGGTCAACCTCGACGAATTCGAATGTGAAGTTTTCCGGCTTTACGCTTCCATCCTTGAGTGCCCGATTGTTGCCCTGAGCGCGCGTGACGGTGGTGAGTTTCGGTCCGGTCATACGGGATGTCCCAACTATCTGGTACCGCTGTGTAGCGATTCACCGCGGAAATTGCGATGATGGATGGGATGGCAATTACACCGGAGGGGTCATGACCCTGAAGCTTTACGCTTTCCCACCCAGCCCGAGGTCGTTCAAGGTGCTGTGGGCGGCGCATCATCTGGGCATCGACTACGAACTTGCGCTGGTGGACCTTACCAAAGGGGCTCAACGGGCGCCCGCTTACACGACACTGAATCCCAACGCGCGAGCACCCTCCATCGAAGACCGCGGTTTCGTGTTGTGGGAATCCAACGCGATCGTGGAATATCTCGCGTCGTTGAAACCGGATTCGGGCATTCTGCCGCAGGAGACACACGCGCGGCTTGCGATCACCAAATGGCTGTACTGGGAGAGCGCGCATTGGGATCCGGCCTGCGCCGTTTTTGTGTTCGAGCGGGTGGTGAAGCGGCTGTTTCGGACGGGTGAGCCCGACGAGCGCGAACTTGCCCGCGGAACCCAGTTGTTCGAGCGTGCGGCAAAGGTTCTGGATTCAGAGCTGCAAAAACATCGCTATGTCGCGGGCGACCGCTTCACCGCGGCCGATCTCTCCGTCGGAGCGGACATGTGCGCCGCAGCAATGGCGGAATATCCACTGGAAGGCTTTGCCGGAATCAGACGCTGGTCGGACGAGATTTGCGCACTGCCGTCGTGGCAGAAGACCGCCGCGATGCAGCGCCCGCCCGGATCGTAAAGAATCCCTCTCCCCTTGTGGGAGAGGGCGGAGCGCCGCACGCTTCAAGCGCGCTGCTGGCGTTCCGGGTGAGGGGTACGCACTGAACATGACTGAAAGGACTCCCGCGATGAGAAATTTGCAATCGGGTTTGATGGCTACGGCAATCGCATTGCTGCCGCCGGCCGCACATGCGGCGCCCCTCAAAGTCTATGTCAGCGGAGCCATGGCGCACGCCATTCAGCAGATAGCGGACGATTTCGCAAAACAGCACGGCGATACTCTCGAGTTCGTCGTCGGTACGACCGGCACAATTACGGCGCGAATTCACAACGGCGAAAAGCCCGATCTGGTGGAGATGACTTCGGCCGGACTGTCGCAGCTCGAAAAGGAAAAGCTTGTGGCGCCCGGCACACATGTCGAGCTGTCGCGCGCGATTCTGGGAATCGCGGTGAAGAGCGACGCAACCGCTCCCGACATATCCAGCGTGACCGCGCTGAAGCGGACGCTCTCGTCCGCCCAGACGATTTCATACATCGACCCGAAGACCGGCGGTCAGGCAGGCGCCGGCATTGTGCATGTGCTGGAACGGCTCGGGATCGCAGGCGATGCCGTGAAGAAATCCGTGTACGGTCCGACCGGAGCCGCGGCGGTGGAAAAGGTTTCGGCCGGCCAGTCTGATCTGGCCATCGCTTTTGCCAGCGAAGTGCTGCCCCTCAAGGGCGTGAAGCTGGTGGGGCTAATTCCGCAAGAGCTTCAGGATCCCGCGACATTTGCCGGTGGCGTCGGGGCAAACGCCGCGAATCCGGGAGACGCAAAGGCGCTGTTGCAGGCGATCCTCAGCCCGGAAGGCGCGAAGATCGTCCGCGCCGCGGGACTCGAACCGGCGCACTGAGCGAATGAGGTGGCCGATGAGCCGAATGATTGCTGTCTGTTGCGGCGCTGTGATGGCCGGATTGGTCACGGCAAGCGCCGCATCCGCTGCAGAGTATACCCTGATGCCTTCGCCCCAGACGGTGAATATCGGGAATTTCAACGCTGCGAACCGCCCGGTGCTGCGGATCAATTCTGGCGACATCGTGACGATCGAAGCCTCGCCGCAGATCGAGCCGGAGGCGGTGGATGCCTCCGGAGTGGTTCCCCCAAGCGCCGTGCCGCAATATGTGCGCGACATCTACCGGACCGTGAAGGACCGTGGACCTGGTCCGCACATCCTGACAGGCCCCGTCTTCGTCAGCGGCGCGATGCCGGGCGATGTGCTGGAAGTCCGCATCCTGCAGATCGAGTTGGCAACGGATTACGGCTACAACCGCCAGCGCCCCTATACTGGCGCACTGCCGGATGATTTTACGGCGTTCTGGCAGCGCATCATTCCCATTGACCGGCGTAATCGCACCGCGACCGTGGCGCCGGGCGTCGTCGTCCCGCTGACGCACCCGTTCTTCGGTACCATGGGTGTTGCGCCGCCCGAGGTGATGGGCCGGATCAGCAGCGGCCCGCCGGGCGTGCACGCCGGAAACATGGACAACAAGGAACTGGGCGCGGGATCGATTCTGTATCTGCCGGTGCACGTGCCAGGCGCGCTGTTCTCGGTGGGCGATGGACACGGTGCGCAGGGCGATGGCGAAGTCGATCTTTCCGCCATCGAAACCAATTTGCGCGGACGGTTTCAGTTCGTCGTGCGCAAAGACATGAAACTGGTGTGGCCGCGGGCCGAAACACCCACACACTGGATCGTCATGGGGTTGAACCCGAACCTGGACGAAGCCATGAAAATCGCCGTACGCGAAACCATCAGCTTCCTGACGCAGCGCTTCCCAAAGTTAACGCGGGAAGAAGCCTACGAGATCGCCAGCGTCGCGGTGGATTATCACGTGACGCAGGTGGTGGACGGCACCGTCGGCGTACACGGAATGATTCCGAAGGCGATATTTCAGGGGCGGTAGCCGATTTCAGGGCCTTACTTCAGTTCAAACTCGACCAGTTCGAGGCGGGTGGTGCCCACGTTCTGGACTTCGCGCGTGACGGGGCCATCCTGCCAGAAGAATTCGCCGGTGTGCGGTTGCATGGGCCGGTCCGGCCGGCCGGGCACCTTCTCGACGATATCCCCACCCTGAACGACAATGCGGATGCCCGGTGATTGCTGTGTAATCTGTGCGGCGGACTGACCGGGGTCCAGCACCAGCCGCCAGCCACGCACGCGCTCGTTGTCGATCACCTGCGTGTAGCCGGCCTTGCCATCACGCGAACCGGGCGTGAGATGCCATGGCGTGGGCGAATTGAAGATGAACGAGATGTTGTGGAAGGTTGTCGTACCGACGTTCACGGCCTTATGGGTTTTCGAAGCCTTGCGGTAATCGGCATAGGTCACGCGGCCGGGCTGACCCCGCTGCGGCGCACTCACGGTGTCCGAGCCAAAATCCTGATTGGTCATGTCGGCCGCCCCGATATTCACCGAAACGGAATCGCCCGTGTGGATGTGATAACCGGTGGTTTTGCCGGGAGGCACATTGACGTTCAGCAGCGTGATGTATTCGTTGCGGAAGACCGGAAGATGAAATGGCGCCTGAAGAATGGGAACCGCGCGTTCCTCCTCCTGCGCAACCAAATGGCCAATTGGCAGCAACCACACCGCAATGACCGCGGCAGTCGCGATTTCTTTCATGGATTCCTCGAATGGCCGATCAACAGTTCGTTGCGCTCTGTTCAGTAGCGGTAGCCACTGTAGAGCCAGAATACCGATTTGTCAGGAAAGGCGCCGCGGCCCCCGAAATCGGCAAAGGCCGTGCCCAGCGAAAAGCCATGCGGCAGTGCGGCTTCCAAAGAACCGTCCCACTCGCTCCCGTAATGGGCGCGAACGTGCTCTGCCGAAAAATCGTGGTAAACCAGAGTCGCGGCGATCGTCGAAGAGATGGCCGGCGCCGGAAAGCTGTAGCGGGTTCGCGCATAAAGATCGCGAATCCCGTTCGGCGGATCGGTCAGAAACGACTCCGCCCAGCCCTGAAATCCGTGCAGGGAGGCCAGCGGCGTGGACAGGCCGATCACCCCATTGCCCTGCAGCACCTCATAACCCAGCAGTTCCGACATTCCCGCATACGACAGCCCCCCTTCGGCGAGATAATAAGACAGGTCGAAACGCAGCGAGTTCGTACCGTAATTGCTTTGGCGCGCATAAGCACCGTTGAGCTGTGCGGTCATCCCGGGCATCAGAGTCAGAACGCTTTCGTCCCGCACACCGTAGGTCGCAGTCGAGAGCAACGGCGCCTGGTGAAAATCCAACAGATAGGCGTAGGCCTCAAACTTCGCGATCGGCGCCAGTCCGGCGTAAACGGCATTGAACAAATTCGTATCGCCGGTGAAACGGCCCATCGGGCTGTGCGGTCCGAAGATGCGATTGACTCCGCCAACCCAGGCGTAAGCCAGAACCGTGTCCGGCAACGAGGTGTCAACAATCGTCACGCCATCGAACGTCTGCTCGTGTTGCCTCCACCCGGCATTGCCGATGAAGCGGGCGTCGCCAAAAATGATTCGCTGCCGGCCGGCAGAAATGTGCAGGTCTTTCCTGTTCGAGCCGGCATCGGTCAGAGACGCGCCATAATCGAGCTCCAGGCGGTTCAGAGCCACCATATCGGGATCGGAGATGACAGGAAAAACCGTCCGGCCGTTCAGGGTGCTGTTGAAATGTTCTCCATCGGCATGAGTGATCACGTCTCCTTCGGCCAGGGCGGTAAAGCCGAACCATTCACCGGTTTCGTATCCCAGCCGTGCCCGCAAGGTCGTCGCGTAGGCACGCCGCGGCCTGTTTGACTGCGCGACATCCTCGAAACGCAGGCGGAGATCGGCCAGCGGCATCCCATTGGCGACCGCGGAGACGAATTCGTCCTGCGCATTCGCGGCGGCGCCGAATGAACCGGCCGCAATTGCGAGCACGAAGATGCTGGAGCGGAGAACCAGGTCGCAAATGCGCGGCAACCAGTCTCAACGAGAATCGCATCGCCAGAATAAGGCAGAGAGCTTCGCTGGCGAGTCTTATCTCCCGTTTCTGACCCCCAATGCAGTGGAGACGATAAGGCCCAGGATGCCGGCAAGCGCTGTGGCGCCAAGGAATTTGCGAATCGTCCCGGCACTGGCCGTCACGTAGCCGCCGGGCGAACTTTGGCGGTCGAAGCGGCCGTGCGCGCCGAATTTCCCCTGCACGGGCGAGAACAGATTGTCCGGCTGTGACGGATCGCTGCGTTCGGGCGACAATTGGCCTTCATAGCCATCGCGGGCGAGGAAGCGATCGATCCAGGCCGGAGCGACGAAATTTCCCAGGATCGCCTGAATGGCCGGCTTTCCCACCCACAGCTCCCGCGGCGCCTGCTGTGCCGCGCGCGTGATCGCGCGGGCACCATATTCCGGCTGGAAAATCGGCGGCACAGGCATGGGCTTGCGGGGCATTTTGTTCCTGGCCCAGTCGAACTGCGGCGTATTGAACGCCGGCATCTGCACCATGGTCAGCCGAACCGCGCTTTTATCGTGCAGCAGCTCGCTGCGAAGCGAGTCGGTAAAGCCCCGAATGGCGAATTTGCAGCCGCAATAGGCGGATTGCAGGGGAATTGAGCGATAGGACAGCGCCGAACCCACCTGCACGATGGTGCCGTTGTTGCGCGGGCGCATGTGTTTCAATGCCGCCATGGTGCCATAGACGAAACCGAGAAAAGTGACTTCCGCAACCCGGCGGAACTCGTCCGGGCTGATCTCGTGAAACGGCGCAAAGACGGTCGCCATGGCGCAGTTCACCCACACATCGATGGAATTCCATTCGCTGGCGACTGTGTCGGCCGCAGTCTGCACCGCGTTGGCATTGGAAACATCGACCGGAAAGGTGAGGCTGCTGCCGCCTGCGGCCTCGATGTCGCGCTTCGTGTCCGCCAGCCGGCCAGGATCGCGTGAAATCACCGCAACATTGCAGCCACGTCTGGCGAATTCCAGGGCCGTTGCCCGGCCGAGCCCCGCAGAACCGCCGGTGATGACAACGTTGGGCTTGCGATTTTCGCAACCCGGGATGCGCAGTAGTTCTGCCATGGCTGCCCTCCGGCCTGTTCTGGGACAATGGTGAACGTGAAAACAGCCCGGGGGATGCATTCCCGGCGATTGCGGCGCTCCGGCGCATCATTTATTTTCAGTCTCCGGTCGGACGCAGTTCCAATCCACGACCTTTTCCATGAGAAGCGGAGGACAATCCATGTCTGCTCAACGTTCCACATTGGTATTGGCGGGAGTTGCCGCCGTTCTGGCTGGGTCGTGGGTCATTGGCGACCACGCCTTTGGCGCTTCGGCGCCGTTCAAACTGACATCCACAACCTTCAGGGATGGCACGATGATGCCAAGGAAGGTGTCGAACAAAAATCAGCCGGGCGCCAATCCCAACCCCAACTGCGTCGGCGAGAACGACTCGCCGGAACTGTCCTGGAGCGGCGCGCCTCCGGGCACAAAGAGCTTCGTGCTCACCATGGTCGATCCGGAGGGCCGCGGTGGCCTTGGCGTGTTCCACTGGGTCGCCTATGGCATTCCCGCCGACGTCAACCATTTTGACGAAGGTGAAGTGAGCAAGCCTTCGGACAAATATGTCGGCGGCAAGAGCACGCAGGGCGTCGGCTATTACTCCGGCCCTTGCACGCCCGCCGGTTCACCGCATCACTACACGTTCAAGATCATCGCGACGGATCTCGATCCCAAAGAGCTTCCGCCGGGTCTGACGCTTCCGCAACTGAATCAGAGGCTGGCGGAAGGCACGGGAACCGGACACGCGAAAGGTGCGGCCGGTCTGGTTGGCCTGTTCACGCATCCGTAAAAAAGTTCGGGGCGGCGGACCACAAGAAAGGTTCGCCGCCCTGACTTCAGATTCACAGGGAGAAATTGATGGCGCATTTCACTCGCATGGCTGCTCTGGCGGGCCTTGTCGCGTTCACATTCGTGCAGCCTGCTTCCACGGCGGAGAAAGTGCCGCAATTCCAGATCGACACGAGTTGGCCCAAACCGCTGCCGCACAACTGGATCTTCGGCCAGATCGGCGGCATTTTTGTCGATCCCAAAGACGACACCATCTGGATCAGTCAACGTCCGCGGACGGTGAATGATCGCGACAAGCGGGCGCAACGCGGCGACAAGTCCAAGTGCTGCTTCACCGCACCTTCGGTGGTTCAGTTCGATCAGCAGGGCAATGTGCTGCAGGCCTG
>JANWHR010000009.1 GCA_025450355.1 Micropepsaceae bacterium | reverse complement strand
GGATTGTCTTTGCCGGCAGCGATACATTCACCAAGCTGGCAAGCACCGGTCTGCCTGCGACCGAGGTCGTGGTCCTCAGGAATACGGTTTCACTACCGATCATTCTGGTTCTGGCGTGGCGTCTCGGTGGATTGCGCCAGCCTGCAGCCTTTCGCGATCCGGTCGTGATCGGCCGCAGCGTTCTGGAGGGAACCGGCACGATCGCCTTTGTCGCCGCGCTGCCTTTCATCACCCTGGGACAGAGCGCGGTCATCCTGCTCACCGTCCCCATCATTCTCGTTGCGCTTTCGGCCCTCATCTACAAGGAGAGTGTTGGCTGGCGGCGTTGGGCCGCCATTGTCATCGGGTTCTTTGGCGTCGTACTGGTGGCGAACCCGTTCAGCGGTTCGATCAACCCATTTCTTCTGCTCGCGCAATTCACGGCTCTTACCTGGGCGTTCCGGGATTTGATTACCTCGCGCATTGTCGCGCGCATACCGTCGGTCACGGTTGCGCTGATCAACACCATTGTTGTTGGCCTGATCGCGGTTCCAGGCGCGCTCTGGCAACAGTGGGAGCTGTTTGGCCGCCGCGAAGCGACTTATCTGCTCGCGTCGGGCATGCTGGTCGCCGTTTCCAATTACCTGTACATCGCGGCCCTGCGCACGGGTGCGATCGCCGTCGTGGCGCCATTCCGTTACACCGCGGCGGTCTGGGCCAGCATCGCGGGTTTTATTGTCTGGGGCGATATTCCGGATGTCTTCGGCGTCAGTGGCACCGTGCTGATTATCGGCTCCGGGCTCTACACCTTCTACCGCGAATTGGAGCTTGTGCGCTCGCGGCGCTCAGCCGGTGAACCGGCCTTGCTCAATATGCCCGCGCGATGAGGATTTCCTGAACCGCGGGCTGGCCGGTAAAGATGCACTTGCCCAGCGGTGCTTCGCTCTGACCGAGCGGAGCATTTCGAATCGTGAGCTTCAACTGTTTCAGCCGTTCGTCGATTTGGTCGAGCGCTGCGCCGGATGGCCGGGACCATGGCAGGCGTACCCAACCGCGGAATTCGACCGATTCCTCGTCCTCTCCCGCGCCGGAAAAATATTCGGACAGTTCGTCAAAACTCCTGATGTCGCTCCGGATGTTGCCGTCCAGACGGGTTTTTGCCTCCGAGAACAGCCGGACCTGGATTTCGGTGAGCACACCTGCCGCCTCTGCCATGAATTTCTCGCGTGGGACGGTGGCAGACACCACTCTGTCGCCGTCGCGCAAGCGGTCTCGCCGCATGTATGTCACTTGCCCGCTGGCCACGTCGCGCGGACCGATCTCGATGATGATGGGCGCGCCGCGCCGCACCCAATTCCAGCGCTTGTCCGCCGATTTGATGTCCTTCCGGTCCACTTGAACCCGTAGGCGATCACCTAGCGCGGTTTGGCGGACGAGTTCGCGATCGAGCGATTCGCAGTAACCGAGCACGGCGGCGTCTTCGGGCTTGTTGCGCAGCATCGGCACAATCACGATCTGGCGCGGCGCAATCGCAGGCGGGGCCCGCAACCCGTCGTCATCGCCATGGACCATGATGACCCCGCCGATCAGGCGCGTCGATACGCCCCAGCTGGTGGTGTGGCACGGCGTCAGTTCGCCGGCCTCATTCTGGAAGCGGATGTTTTGCGCTTCGGCGAAATGCGTGCCGAGGTAATGTGACGTGCCTGCCTGAAGCGCCTTCCCGTCCTGCATCATCGCTTCGATCGAATAAGTATTCACCGCTCCCGGAAATCTTTCATTGGCGGGTTTTTCCCCGGCGATGACGGGCATGGCGAGCACACTTTCCGCAAATTCGCGGTACAACTCCAAAATGCTCAACGCTTCCGCCATTGCTTCCGAACCATCCGCGTGCGCCGTATGCCCCTCCTGCCAAAGGACTTCGGACGTGCGCAGGAAAAGTCTCGGGCGCATTTCCCAGCGCACCACATTCGCCCACTGGTTGATCAGCAGTGGCAGATCGCGGTGGCTTTTGATCCAACGGGAAAAAGCATCGCCAATAATGGTTTCCGAAGTCGGGCGTACGACCAGCGGTTCTTCCAGCCGGGCCTCCGGATCGGGAATCAGGTTGCCGCCAGACTTCTTCAGCCGGTGATGCGTGACCACGGCCATTTCCTTTGCGAATCCCTCGACGTGCTCCGCTTCTTTGGCGATGAAGGAGAGCGGGATAAAAAGCGGGAAATAACAGTTGTCGTGCCCTGTTTCCTTAATCCGGCCATCGAGTTGCCGCTGAATCTGCTCCCAGATTCCGTATCCCCAGGGTTTGATGATCATCGATCCCCGGACCGGTGAGGTTTCGGCCAGATCGGCTTCGCGGACGACCGCCTGATACCACTCCGCGAAGTTGGATTTGCCGTTCGCCTCGCGCAGTGTGGCTAAAGCTCTTTGCATCCAGGGCTCCAATTGGCCAAATTACCGTTATGCATAAGGTAGAACTAACGCAACACGACGGACACAAGAAGAGCCAACATGGCCAATAACTCGCCTCCATTTTCCGGTTTTGAATGGCTGGTTGCCGGGCGCTATTTGCGTGCCAGGCGCCAGGAAAGCTTCATTTCCGTGATATCCGGCTTTTCCCTGATTGGAATCGCATTGGGTGTGGCGACGCTGATCATTGTGATGAGCGTCATGAATGGCTTCCGCGCGGAACTGCTGGGCAGAATCCTGGGACTCAATGGCCACATCATCGTGCAAAGCATCACAGGCAGCATTCCGGACTATGACACGACCGTCGCGAAGATGCGGCAAATTCCCGGCGTCACCAATGCAACGCCGTTCATCGAGGGCCAGGTGCTGGTCAATTCGCAGGGTCAGTCTGCCGGCGCGCTGGTTCGCGGGCTGGAACCGGGCGGTCTGAAACGTCTGACAACCGTATCCTCGACCGTCGCACCGCAGGTGCTCGCGAATTTCGGCAAGGATGACTCCGTGATTCTTGGCTCCCGGCTGGCGGAAAAGCTGGGCGTTGTTCCGGGCATGACCGTGACCCTGGTTGCGCCGAATGGCGATGCGACGCCGTTCGGATCGACGCCGCGCATGAAGACCTATCGCGTGGCTGGCACCTTCAAGATCGGCATGTCGGAATATGACGAGACCTTCATCTTTATGCCGCTGAGCGAAGCGCAGCTCTTCTTCGGATTGGGCGATGCGGTGCAGGGAATCGAGGTCATGGTCACGAAGCCCGACGACGTCGCGCAATGGCGGCTTCCCGTGGCGCGGGCCGCGGGGCCGACGGCAAGGCTGATCGACTGGCAGCAGATGAATTCGAGCCTGTTCGGCGCGCTGACCGTCGAACGCAATGTCATGTTCCTGATCCTGACACTGATCATTCTGGTTGCGGCGTTGAATATCATTTCCGGACTGATCATGCTGGTGAAGGACAAGGGCGGCGACATCGCGATTCTCCGCACCATGGGCGCAAGCAAGGGCGCCGTCATGAGGGTCTTCTTCATCGCGGGCGCATTCATCGGAACCACCGGCACGGTTCTGGGCGTCATCATTGGCGTTCTGTTCTGCGCCAATATTGAAACGATTCGCCAGTTCCTCTCGCGCATCACGGGCACGACACTGTTCGATCCGACGATCTACTTTCTCAGCCAGATGCCGGCCAAGGTCGACCCCTACGAGGTGATCTCCGTCATCGCCATGGCGCTTTCGCTGTCCTTCCTTGCCACGCTCTATCCGTCATGGCGCGCGGCCAGGCTCGATCCGGTAGAAGCGCTCCGTTATGAATAATTATGGCCCACTGCGGCTGGATCACGTTGCGCGGATATACAAACAGGGTGGACGGGACCTCGTCGTGTTCCGCGACATTTCTTTTGCCCTTGCCCAAGGCGAAATCGTCGGACTTGTAGGCCAATCCGGCGCCGGAAAGTCATCGCTGCTGCACATAGCGGGTCTGCTGGAGACGCCGACGGCAGGCGAGGTGTTCATCGACGGTGAAGCGGTATCCCGATTGCCGGAGCGCCGCCGGACGGAGCAGCGGCGCAGGGCGCTCGGCTTCGTTTATCAGGCCCATCACCTGTTGCCCGAATTCACGGCCGAAGAGAACGTCGCGATGCCCCGGAGAATTGCCGGCGTCAGCCGAAGCGAGGCGATCAGGGAGGCCCGGCGGCTGCTGGGGCTGGTCGGTCTGTCGGAGCGGCTTACCCACCGGCCGGCACAACTGTCCGGTGGCGAACAGCAGCGGGTGGCGATTGCGCGCGCCCTGGCAAATTCACCGCGCGTGTTGCTGGCGGACGAACCAACCGGGAATCTCGATCCGGGCACTGCGGACGCGGTGTTCGACATGCTGATCGAACTGGTGCGGCGGGAGGGACTTTCGGCGCTGATTGCGACGCACAATTATGAACTGACGCGAAAAATGGACCGCGTACTTTTGCTCGATCAGGGTGCATTGGCCGAAAAGGTGGCAGCCTGACGAAAAGCGCCTGTGGAAACCGCCTGCCGCGCAGGAATTTGACCGGGAATTCGCGCCCGAATCATTCATAATCACCGCCATGACGCGATCAGCCGGTCACGCAAAATTCGTACATTTGCGCGTGCGGAGCATTTTCAGCCTGCTCGAGGGCGCAATCCGTCCCAAAGAGCTGGCGGAAACGGCACGGCGGCTACGCATGCCTGCCGTCGCCGTGACCGACACGAACAATCTGTTTGGGACCTATGAGATATCGGCTGCGCTTGCAGAAGAAGGCATTCAGCCGATTGTGGGCGTCACGCTCGCGATTTCTCTGCCGGACGATATCGCCTCCCCCGCCCGCCACGGTCAGCCGTCGCGCAGCTATCCTTCGGTCGCGCTGCTGGTAAAAGACGCGGAAGGATATGTGCAACTCTCGAAGCTGCTATCCGGCGCATATATCGATGTCGCGCCGGAGGATGCGCCGCACGCAACTCTGGATCAGCTGGCCCGGTTTTCAAAGGGGCTGATTCTTTTGACTGGCGGCAGCGAAGGTCCGGTGAACCAGCTTCTGGCCGCCGGACAGCCGGAAGCCGCGGAGCGGATACTTGAGCGGCTCGCAGAGTGCTATGGCGATCGTCTGTATGTGGAACTTCAGCGGCATGGGCTTCCGGATGAGTCCGCGATAGAAGCGGCGCTGATTGCACTTGCCTATCGCAAAGACTTGCCGCTGGTTGCCACCAATGATGCGCATTTCGCCGGCGAGGATATGTATGAGGCCAGCGACGTACTGCTCTGCATCGCCGGGGGCACGTATCTGGACGTCGATGATCGCCGGCGGCTGACACGCGAGCACCGTTTCAAAACGGCTGAGGAAATGGCGGCGCTATTCGCGGATTTGCCGGAGGCGATCGCCACGACCGTCGAGATCGCGCGCCGTTGCGCCTTTCGGCCCAGACGCCATGCGCCGATCCTTCCGCAATTCGTTCCCGATTCGGGTTTACCGCCCGACCAGGAACTGCGGGTGCAGGCGGAGTCCGGGCTTCGGCGGCGGTTTCGCGAACATGGTCTGTTCGCGGACGAAAAGACCTACCGGGACCGCCTGGATTATGAATTGCGAGTCATCACCGAAATGGGATTTCCGGGGTATTTCCTGATTGTCTCGGATTTCATGAAATGGACCCGCGCCAATTCGATTCCGGTGGGCGTGCGCGGCTCGGGCGCTACTTCACTGGTGGCATGGGCGCTGGATATCACCAATCTCGACCCGATTCGCTTCGGCCTTGTGTTCGAGCGATTTCTCAATCCCGAACGCATTTCGATGCCGGATTTTGACATCGACTTCTGCCAGGAGCGGCGGGACGAAGTGATACGTTATGTCAGGTCAAAATACGGCAGCGACCGCGTAGGCCACATCATCGCGCTCGGTTCGCTTCAGGCGAGGGCCGCGGTTCGCGATGTCGGGCGCGTCATGCAGCTTCCTTTTGGATTGGTGGACCGGCTCGCGAAGCTCATTCCAAATCCGCCGGGCAAGAGCATCTCGCTGGAAAGGGCCATCGCCGGCGAGCCGCGGCTCAAACAGGCTGCGGATGAAGATGACCGTGTGCGGCAACTGTTTGCGATCGTACAGAAGATTGAGGGATTTTACCGGCACGCGTCCACCCATCCGGCAGGCGTCGTGATCGGCGATCGTCCGCTGGATGAAATCGTGCCGCTCTACCGCGATCCGCGCTCGGAAATGCCGGTTACGCAATTCGATTTCCAGGATGCGGAGAAGGCCGGCCTGGTGAAATTCGATTTTCTTGGCCTCAAGACGCTGACGGTCATCGCAAAGGCGGAAGCACTGCTGAAACGGCGCGGAATCGACATCGACACTCAGCGCATCGATTTCAGCGACAAGGCAAGTTTTGAAATGCTTGCCCGTGGCGAAAGCGTTGGCGTGTTCCAGTTGGAAAGCCAGGGCATGCGGGACCTGCTGAAGCGCCTGAGGCCCGATCACATCAACGATCTCGTGGCCCTTGTCGCGCTCTATCGCCCTGGGCCGATGGACTCCATTCCAAAATACATCGCCTGCAAGCACGGTCGCGAAAAGCCCGAATATCTGCACCCGAATCTTGAGCCGATCCTGCGCGATACGTTCGGCGTGATGACATATCAGGAAGACGTCATGCGCATCGCGCGCGAGCTCGCAGGTTTCTCCATGGGAGAGGCGGATTTGCTCCGCCACGCCATGGGAAAAAAGATCGCCGCAAAAATGGCGGTGATGCGCGAGAAATTCGTTGCGGGTGCGGTGAAGAATGACATCGCCAGCGAGATCGCCGGCCAGATCTTCGACCAGGCAGCGAAATTTGCCGGCTACGGATTCAACAAGGGTCACGCCGCGGCCTACGCTCAGGTCGCCTATCAGACCGCCTATCTGAAGGCCAATTACCCCGTTGAATTCCTTGCCGCCTCCATGACGCTGGACATCGGCAATTCCGACCGCCTGAATGTTTTTCGTCAGGAGGCGCGCCGGTTGGGCATTGCCGTGCGGCCCCCCGACATCAATCAATCGCAGGTGTTCTTCTCCTGCGAGGCGCAGGAAGACGGCGGAACGGGACGACAGGGGGCGATCAACTATGCGCTCGCGGCGGTCAAGAATGTTGGACCGCAGGCCATGGAGCATGTTGTGGAGCTCCGCGATCGTGGCGGTCTGTTCCGGGATATCGCGGATTTTGCGACGCGAATTGATCCGAAACTGGTGAACAAGCGCGCGTTCGAGAGTTTGGTGCGAGCGGGTGCGTTTGACGCAATCCATTCCAACCGGCGGCAGCTTGTGGAAAGTGCCGACACCATTCTCAGTCACGCCGTCCGTAATATGCGTGACCGCAACGCCGGCCAAACGAGCCTGTTTGGCGCCGCGTCAGACGTCCCGGCGAACGCTCCGGCACTGGCGCCCGTTGACGACTGGGCGCCGCATGAACGGCTGGCGGAGGAATTTTCGGCGATCGGCTTCTATCTCTCGGGTCACCCAATGGACGGATATGCGGTCGCGCTGAAGCGTTTGGGTGTTGCGTCTTTTGCCGAGCTGGCCGCCGACGTGCGCCGTTCGTCCGTCAAGGCAACCATCGCAGGCACGGTGATCCGGCGCCAGGAACGCCGGGGCAAAAGCGGTGATCCCTTCGCTTTCGTCGCGCTGTCGGACCCCACCGGAATGTTTGAGGTGATGGTCTTTTCAGAGGTGCTGATGAGTTCACGTCAGCTTCTGGAAATCGGCCGCCCCGTGCTTTTGCGCGTCGTCGGAGACTGGGTGGAAGACGAACTGAAACTCCGCGCAATTTCCATCGAAGATCTTGATGTGGCGGTGGCTCAGGCAGGCGAGGGGCTGAAGATCAGATTGCTCGATCCTGCGCCCATTCCGCTCATCGCGCGCGAGCTGAAGGCGCCAGGCAAGGGTCTGGTCACACTGGTGGTGCCAGGCAACGCGCAGCGGGAAATCGAAATTGTGCTACCGCGGCGCATACAGGTGAATCCCCAGCTCAAGAATCTGATCGCGGGTTTGACCGGTGTTGCCGAAGTGGAATCAGTCTGAATGCGCCGCCGCGCCTGGTTCTGGGGCGCCGTGTCTCTCGATCTGTTGCTGCTCGCGTTTGGTGTGTACATGGCGGTGCCGGCGGCGCAGATCGCGATTGGTACGGCTGGCGCTTTCGCTCCCCTCGCGATCGCGATTCTATTCGGGGCGCTCCCGGTGTTTTGCATCTCAGCGCCCTATGCCGCTTTTCGTGCGGATCAGCGCAAGAGAAGCAGGCAGCAGATCGTTGCCCTGTTCGCTGCGCCATGGGTCTATGCGCTCTTTCTCGTGATTTTCCTGTTCAATTCGTGACCGCTGCGGCTTGCCGGACCGGGCTGGCGGGCTTGCACGATGCGTGGGAAATAACCTATAAGCCGCGCATCCCACAGCACGGGTCAAGGGCGGCTGTCGCTGTGACGTGCCCGCCCCTCCGGTGTTCGCCAGTCGAATCACACCCGTGCCAGGCCACAACCGGAAAAGGAGTTCCACGTGGCATTACCCGAGCTCAGCCTGCGCCAGCTTCTGGAATCCGGCGCCCATTTCGGTCATCGCACCCAGCGCTGGAACCCGAAAATGTCGCCATACATCTTCGGCGTCCGGAATGACATTCACATCATGGATCTGACCCAGACCGTTCCCCTGCTCCACCAGGCATTGCTCGCAATGCGCGACATTGTGGCGGCGCGGGGCCGTGTGCTTTTTGTCGGCACCAAGCGACAGGCTGCGGAACCGGTTGCGGCCGCGGCCAAACGTTGCGCCCAGTATTATGTCAATCATCGTTGGTTGGGCGGGACCCTGACGAACTGGCAAACGATCTCTCATTCCATCAAGCGTCTGCGCAACCTGGAGGAGACATTGGGATCTGCCCAGGGTTCCGGTCTCACGAAAAAGGAGCTGCTGCAGCTGATGCGCGAGCGCGACAAGCTTGAGCGGTCGCTGGGTGGCATCAAAGATATGGGTGGCCTCCCCAGCCTGCTCTTCGTGATCGACACGAACAAGGAAGCCATCGCGGTAGCCGAGGCAAGGAAGCTGGAGATTCCGGTCGCCGCCATTCTGGATTCCAATTCCAACCCCGACGGCATTGCCTATCCGATACCGGGCAACGACGATGCATCGAGAGCGATTGCACTTTATTGCGATCTCACGGCGCGCGCGGTCATTGATGGCCTGTCGGAAGGCCAGGTTGCCGCCGGTGTCGATCTGGGCGCCGCGGAAGAACCCGTGGTGCACGTCAGCACGCCTGCCGCACCGGCTGAAGTCGAGGCAAGCCCGCTCGGCTGATATCCGCCACCATTCGGGGGGCGAAAGGAAAAATCATGGCAACGATTACGGCCGGCATGGTCAAGGAACTGCGCGAAAAGACCGGCGCCGGAATGATGGACTGCAAGACTGCGCTCGCGGAAACCACCGGCGATTTCGAGCAGGCGGTGGACTGGCTGCGCAAAAAGGGTTTGGCCAAAGCGGCCAAAAAGGCGGGGCGCACCGCCGCCGAGGGGCTTATCGGGATTGCCACCCAGGCGGACTGCGGCGCCATGGTGGAGGTAAATTCCGAAACCGACTTCGTCGCGCGCGGGGCCGAATTCCAGAACTATGTCCGTAAGGCGGCGCAACAGGCGCTGGAGGAAGAGGGCGAGTTGGAGCGTCTGCTGCTGTCGCCGTTCGATGATGCCCAGACCATGGCTGAGGCGTTGACGGCGCTGGTGGGAAAAATCGGAGAAAATATGTCGGTTCGGCGCAGCGCCGGTTTGGCCGTGTCGCCCGGGGTGGTGGCGTCTTACATCCACAACGCGGTAGCGCCCGATCTGGGCAAAATCGGGGTGCTCGTTGCGCTGGAATCCGGCGGCGGCACGGAAGCACTGCTGCGTCTCGGAAAACAACTTGCGATGCATGTCGCCGCCACCAATCCGCTTGCGCTGACGCCTGAGGCCGTGCCGGAAGAGACTGTCGCGCGGGAACGTGCCATCTACGAAGATCAGGCGCGGCAAAGTGGCAAACCGGAAAACGTCATCGCCAAAATGGTCGAAGGCAGGATGCGCAAGTTTTACGAGGAAAACGTCCTGCTCTCGCAAATCTTCGTCGTGGATGGCGAAACGCCAGTCGCGAAGGTGGTGGAGAATGCGGGCAAGGAGGTGGGTTCTCCCGTCCGGATCAGCGGTTTTCTGCGTTTTGCCGTGGGGGAGGGGATCGACCGGCCGAGGACGGATTTCGCCGCCGAAGTAAGGGCGACGGCCGGTACGTAAACCTGGTTACATTTCCATGGCAAAGGTCCCCAGATACGACAGGGTTCTCGTCAAGATTTCTGGCGAAGCTCTGATGGGGACCCAGGCCTACGGAATCGATTCCTCGACCGTCGATTCGATTGCCGCCGACCTGAAAGAAGCGATCGGGCTTGGATCGCAGGTCTGCCTGGTGGTTGGCGGCGGAAACATCTTTCGCGGCCTGGCGGGCGCCGCCGCAGGGATCGAGCGCGCCACAGCCGATTACATGGGCATGCTGGCCACCGTCATGAACGCCCTGGCGTTGCAGGCGGCGCTGGAGCGGATGGATTTGCCGACACGCGTGCAGTCGGCGATCCCGATGATGTCAATCTGCGAGCCCTATATCCGAAGGCGGGCGATCCGCCACATGGAAAAGGGCCGGCTGGTCATATTCGCGGCGGGCACGGGCAACCCGTTTTTCACCACGGACACCGCTGCTGCTCTTCGCGCCGCCGAAATGGGCTGCGATGCGATGTTCAAGGCGACGCAGGTGGATGGTGTCTATAGTGCCGATCCCAAACTGGACGCGCAGGCCGAACGTTACGATTTTCTTACCTATCATGAGGTTCTATCGCGAGACCTCAAGGTGATGGACGCATCCGCCGTGTCCTTGTCGCGGGAAAACCGTATTCCCATTGTTGTCTTTTCCATTCAGGCCCGAGGCAATCTGAGCGCAATTCTCAGGGGCGCCGGGCGATGTACCGTGATCGGCGACCCGGCTTAGACTAAACTGATTCTGCGGCAGTGATTTGATGGAGAGTGGAATGGCCCAGTTACCGCCGTTCGACAGGGAAGACGTCAAACGGCGCATGAAAGGCGCGGTCGCCACGCTGCGGCACGAATTCGCCGGTTTGCGGACAGGACGGGCCAATCCGGCGATTCTTGAGCCCGTTACGATCGAGGCTTACGGGAGCCCAATGCACGTCAACCAGTTGGGCACGGTCAGCGCGCCGGAGCCGCGCCTGCTCACCGTGCAGGTATACGACAAAAGCCTGGCAAAGGTGGTGGACAAGGCCATTCGCGACGCCGGATTGGGATTGAATCCGCAGCTTGACGGACAACTGATCCGGATACCGATCCCGGAGTTGAATGAGGAACGGCGCCGCGATCTGGCAAAACTTGCCCACAAATATGCGGAGCAGGCGCGGGTCGCCGTGCGTAATGTCCGCCGCGATGGCATGGATCATCTCAAGCGGCTGGAGAAGGATCACGCGATCGGCGAGGACCAGCACCGGAAGCTTTCCGATGAGCTGCAAAAACTTACCGATGATTTGGTGCATGAAGTCGATGCCGCGCTCGCGGCGAAGGAACAGGAAATCATGCATGTCTGATCAGGCATGACCGGGACAGGAAAGGGATAAGTATTTGACAAAACCTGTATCCGATCCAGGTCCGGCATCGCCGCGCGAGCCGGTTCGTCTGCCGCGCCACGTTGCCATCATCATGGATGGCAATGGCCGGTGGGCAAGGAATCGGATGCTGCCGCGCGAGGCCGGCCATGTGAAAGGGATTTCGGCGGTGCGCAAAGTGGTCCGTGCCGCACGCGCGCTCGAGCTGCAATATCTGACGCTTTACACCTTCTCAACGGAGAACTGGCGTCGTCCCGAGTCCGAGGTACGTCATTTGATGGGATTGTTCCGCCGCTATTGCCGCGCGGACATTGAGAAACTCCATGCCCACAACGTCCGTGTCCGCTTCATTGGCGCGCGTACGGGGCTGGCGCCCGATATCGCCGGACTGATCGAAAGTGCCGAAACGCTGACCGCGAATAACACGGCGCTCAATCTGGCTTTTGCCTTCAATTACGGATCGCGTGAAGAATTGGCGGATGCGGCCAGAAGTCTCGCCCGCGCGGCCGTCCTGGGGCAGACCGATCCTGATAACATCACTCCGGAAATGCTCGGCGACAGCATGCAGAGCGCCGGGATTCCGGATGCGGATCTGGTGATCCGGAGCGGCGGTGAACGCCGGCTGTCCAACTTCCTGCTTTGGCAGGCGGCATATGCCGAACTGGTGTTCACCGACAAACTTTGGCCGGATTTTGGCGCCGGGGATTTGGAGGCCGCGCTGGCTGAATTTGCGCGCCGGGAGCGGCGCTTCGGAGGAGTCCCACTGGAGCGTGCGGGCAGGCTTGGGCTTGACGAAATGCCGGTTCGGAGCTTGCCCTCCCTGTTCAGCCGCCTGACGAATAAAGGCTGATGGGAACACAGAGTTCAATGTCCGCCTCCATCGAGCTGCCCCTGCGCGCTTTGTCGGGGTTGATTTTAGCCGCGGTCGCGATCCTGGTCACCTTGGCAGGCGGTCCGGTTTTTGCCTGTTTTGTTGTGCTGGGGGCGGTCGCCGCATTGCGGGAATGGCACAGGTTGGTCAATGGCGGACAGTTTGCAAATGAGACTTTTGCATCGGCGTTGGCAGTTGCGATCTCCGTGGCCATTTTCGTCGTCGCCCGACAGACACAGGCAGCCCTGCTGGCGCTTGGGTTGGGTTTTTGTGTGGCGTTTCTCTGGGCCGCACGACGCAAACAGTCGCCATTTTGGCACGCCGTCGGTCCTGTTTATGTCGGATTGGCCGCGCTTGCACTGGTGTTGCTGAGGGCTTCGGCAGGGGGATCGCTTCTTGTCCTGGGGATTTTCGTTGCGGTCTGGACTGCCGATACGGGTGCACTGTTTGGAGGTCGCCTGATTGGCGGCCCCAAGCTTGTGCCGCGGCTGTCCCCAAACAAGACCTGGGCCGGTTTGCTGACAGGCACCTTCGCCGCGGGCGTCGCCGAAGCGGCTTTCCTGGCCGCTCTTGGACGAAGCGCAGTGGCGGGGCTTGTGCTCGGAATTTTCATCGCGCTCGTCGGGCATGGCGGAGATTTGTTCGAGTCCTGGGTGAAACGCAGATTTCAGGCCAAGGACAGTGGTGGGCTCATTCCCGGTCACGGCGGCGTACTGGACCGGATTGACAGTCTGCTTTTCGTGGCGCCTGCTTGCGCAGTTCTGGTCGCAATGTCCGGATTGAGTCCGCTGTAGGTGCCCGCAATGAGAAACGGTGTTTCCGCCGCTTTGGGAATTCACCTGCTTCCGGTGCTGGGAAGGAGGATCACCGTGCTTGGCAGCACGGGCTCGATCGGGACCGCGACTCTCGAGGTGATTCGTTTTGCGCGGGAGCAATATGGCCCCGGGGTATTTCCTTTGCAGGCTTTGACGGCGCAGAAGAATGTCGCGCTGTTGGCCTCACAGGCTCGCGAATTGCGGCCCGAAGTCGCAGTGATCGGTGATCAGGCGTCACATTCGGCTCTGGCGGATGCGCTCTCCGGGACGGGTATTGAGGTGTTGGCGGGAAAAGACGCGCTGATTGAAGCCGCACAACGTCCGTCTGAAATGGTGGTGAGCGCCATTGTTGGCGCGGCAGGCCTGGCGCCCACTCTGGAAGCGGCAAAGCGCGGCGCCATCGTTGCGCTGGCGAACAAGGAATGTGTAGTGGCCGCCGGGGAGGTGTTCCGCCGGGCCGCAGCGCATTCGCGCGGCGTACTGATTCCCGTGGAT
>JANWHR010000008.1 GCA_025450355.1 Micropepsaceae bacterium | reverse complement strand
GATCCCGCCAAAATGGTTGAGTTCCGGATCCACGTTCAAACTGATGCCGTGATAGCTGATCCAGTGCCGCAGTCGAATTCCGATGGCGGCGATTTTGTCCTCGCTGCCGTCGCCGTGGCACACCCAGATGCCGATCCGGCCGGGGCGCCGCTCGCCGGCTATGCCAAATCGCGCCAGTGCGCGGATCAACCATTGTTCAAGATCTTCGACATACCGCCGCACATCCCGGCGCCGCCTGAGATCGAGCATCACATAGGCAACCCGCTGGCCAGGACCGTGATAGGTGTATTGACCGCCGCGGCCCGACCGGAACACCGGGAAGCGTGCTTCGATCAGGTCGCCGGCTTTGGCGCTGGTGCCCGCCGTGTAGAGCGGCGGATGTTCCAGCAGCCAAACGCCTTCCGCTGCGCGGCCCTGCCGGATGTCTTCGGCGCGAGACTCCATCTCCGCAACGGCGCGCTCATAGCCGGTCAGGGCCGGTTCGACCAACCACTCAATCATCGCGTCTGAGGACGTGGGCTGCACGCAACGACCATAGCGCACATCTGGCGCTTGCAAGCGACTATTGTATTTTGGCGCGATTTTCCCTTTCGGAGATACGTCTGCTTCCAATTGTCCTCGACGGTTCGCGTATCCGTGTCGGCGTTTCAGGCCGCGGCGACAATCTGAAGCGGCGGCTCGAGATGCTGGCCAACGCTCATGTGCAGCCGGCCAGGATTGAAACGACGGCTTCGGCTTTGGCTTTCGCTGGCATCGATCTCCTCTTTATCGCCGGTCTCGACGAAGCTGAAGCTGCGACGCTCGCGGACGCGGCGCGATCGGCGGGCGTTCTTGTCAATGTGGAAGACATGCCGGCGCTTTGTGACTTTCATGTTCCCGCACAATTGCGCCGCGGCGATCTGCTTTTCACCGTCTCCACGGGCGGGCGTTCGCCTGCACTTACCCGAATGGTTCGCGGACGGATCGAGAAGCTCTTCGGGCCCGAATGGGGTGATATCCTGGAGCGTGCAGCTTCGGCGCGCCAACAGTGGCGGGCGGAAGGTTTGCCGCCCGACGAAATTGCGCGCCGGACGCGGGCCATGCTCGAGGCCGAGGAATAGGCAAAGAAACCCGAGAAGCTTTCCATCACCAGCACTGTTTGTTACACCCGGCGTCCACTCGTGCGGTCGTGGCGGAACGGTAGACGCGCTAGCTTGAGGTGCTAGTGGGGCAACCCGTGGAAGTTCGAGTCTTCTCGACCGCACCACTAAAAAATCAACTATTTGGAATTGCATGGGTATTCGGCGCAGTGTGCCCACCTGAATACAAGGTGGGCACATGGAATGTTCACCCACCGTTCTTACTGAGCTTTGCAAAACTGAGCTGGTCCTGGAAAATCGGACAGGGTGTTAAGGTGTATTCCGCCGTGTAACGGAGGGATACGAATGACGACGAGACGGCGGTTTGGCGGAGAATTCAAGGCGCGTGGCGTTGGAGGCTGTGCGGGGCGACAAGACGGTCCAGGAGATCGCGGCAAAACATAAGGTTCATCCGAACCAGGTGAGCACCTGGAAGCGGCAGGCAATGGATGGCTTGTCGAAGGTGTTTTCGAACGGTACGGACCGCGAGCGGCAGGACCACGAAACCGAGATTCGCGATCTTCACGCCAAGATCGGCCAGCTGACGGTGGAACGGAATTTTTTGCCTCGGCGGGCTCAAGCGATGAGCCCGGGGGAACGCAAGGCGATGATCACGCCTGATCTCTCCGGCTTGAGTTTGAGCCGCCAATGCCAACTGGTTTCGCGCCATGTCCCTGGCGTGGCGGCTGTCGAACACCATGGATGCGGGGTTCTGTATCGAGGCCCTGCAGGAGGCGATGACCCGTCATGGCAAGCCGGAAATCTTCAACACAGACCAGGGAAGCCAGTTCACCAGTTCCGGCTTCACCGGCGTACTCAGGGACGCCAAGGTCGCGATCTCGATGGACGGACGGGGCCGCGGCCTGGACAACATCTTCATCGAACGTCTGTGGAGCTCGCTGAAATACGAGGCCGTCTATCTGCACGAACTGACGGACGGCTTCGCTGCCCAACGCGTCATCGGCGAGTGGATCGGCTTGTACAATCGCCAGCGGTCTCATTCTGCCCTGAACGGCAGAACGCCGGCCGAGGCGTACTCATCCGCACGACCTGTGGATATGATGGACAAGGCTGGCGCCTTGCCCACATCCCCACAGGTCCAACAGCAACGAAAGTCGTTCCATGTGATGGAAGTTTTGGCAGCATGTTCAGCAACCGGAATACACCTTAACTGCGCTGCCAACCTGTCCAAACAAGTGGGACCAGCTCAATCCTCGCGGATGAAGCAGAAAAATCCCGCCAGACCTGAGACCATGATCCTCAAATCGCGGTGTACTAATTTGATTTTCTGTCGAGTACGGCATCGATGGCGAGCTTGGCCGCTTTTGCGGCATCGTCACGCGTTGCGTAAACTCGTCGAGGGCAAACGTTTTGCGCAGCGAGGCCAGTTATCTTCGAATAAATGACGCACCGCCATTCGCCATCGTCGTTATTGGGAATCGCGTAGGTAATTCCTCTATATACACTTGCTCCGCTCATCGCGATGTTTGCTCCACAATTCCTCTAGCGTCCACAGTCTATCAGAAACGCCGCCGCCATCGGGGGTGTGGTTAGTGTGCTAATTTGTTTTTTCGTCAAACGCTTTGTCGATAGCCGCTTCGCAAGCCTTCACCGCATCAGCTTCCGTACCGTTGACGGTTCCATGCAGAGGGCTCCCATTCACATAATATTTCTTCGGGTAAGCATCCCAAGTCCATTCTGTGCCATCGGTGGAATAGACAACATATTCGATTTTGCGGTGAGCCCTTCTCATTTCCTGGTCGCCTCCAACAATTGCTCTAGCGTCCACAGTCTATCAGAAATGCCCGCTGGCCATCGCTGGCGGGGTGGCAATTCACTTTGACGCAGCTGATGTTTCGACGCGGGCGCGTCGAATCGGTAATCTGCACCGGGAGTTTTTGGTCCCCATCACGGCCGGGCCTGCCACCGCCGGCGCCGTTTGAGGTTGGAATTTTTACGTACAGCAGTGCGGTGCGAACTCGTGATGGGCAATCGAGTAAGCGCTGCGCCGGTCGATATTCTGGCTGCCGATATTCTGGCTGCAAAACGGGCAGACCTCCGGGACCGCTTTCGACGGATCAAAAATACGGCAATCAGGTGCGCACGATTCACCAATCACTATGCGTGGTCCGAACTGGTCCGGCTCTACGGCTCGTCGCCGCCAAAGTACGCTCGGTGGCCTATCGCTATTCAACACTATTGGACCGATCTTGGTTCCAGTCTCGGTTGCAGTTTGTCCAAGACGAACGCGTTGGCTGCCGCGACGAATACGCGGCTGAACAGCTGCCACTCATCCAAGCACGAGTTGTACCTTGTGTGTGCCGCCGTCATCTACGAGCGGGATAACCGTCGTCTCGCGCATCGTCAGTTTCTTGCCGTCGACTTTGATCGCGAGGACACCTCCGCAAACGCCCAGCGGATTTTCCACGGCGATGTCATACTTTGCGGTACCGTATCGGTAGGTGATTTCGAATCCGGACCAGCCATGCGGGATGCACGGGTCAAGTACGAGATTGCTGCCCTGGACCCGAAACCCCAACAGCCATTCAATGGCAACGCGATACATCCATCCGGCCGAGCCGGTGTACCACGTCCAGCCGCCGCGTCCGATATGAGGCAGTATGGAATACACGTCGGCACAAGCCACATACGGTTCGACTTTGTAACGATGCATCTCGCGCTGGCTGCCGGCGTGATAAATTGGATTCAGCATTGCCAACAGTTCGGCGGCTTTGTCACCATCGCCCTGCATCGCGAACGCCTGGGCCGCCCAAACTGCAGCATGCGTATATTGCCCACCGTTTTCGCGGATGCCAGGCGGATAGCCCATTATGTAACCGGGGTCGCGGACCGGATCGTCGAAAGGCGGTGTGAACAGCAACAAAAGTTTGTCGTCGCGACGTATTAGATATTTGTCCACTGCGGCCATCGCGCGACCAGCACGGGCCGGGTCGGCGGCACGTGACATAACCGCCCAGGACTGGGCGATGGAATCGATGCGGCATTCGGTGTTGGAAACCGAACCCAGCGGTGTCCCATCGTCGAAAAACGCCCGCCGGTACCAATCGCCATCCCACGCTTCGCGCTCCAGCGACACCTTTAAAGCTGCGACGTGGTCCCGCCACGCCGCGGCGTGTTTCAAATCGCCATGTTGTTCGGCCAATGGCGCAAATTCATTCAATGTTGCGCAAACAAACCAGCCGAGCCATACACTTTCGCCCCGACCGCCTTCGCCGACACGGTCCATGCCATCGTTCCAGTCGCCCGTACCGATGAGTGGCAGACCATGAGCACCGCTCGCCAAACTGGTATCGAGCGCAAGCGCACAATGCGCAAAGAGGCTGGCTTTGCGTTCGGAAATTACCGGCTGGAAGAAGGCATCGCGCTGCGCTTCGTTCAGTACCGGCCCCTGCAGGAAGGGAACCGTTTCGTCCAATATCCCTGCATCGCCTGTGACCTGAACATAATGTGCGACGGCATAGGCAAGCCAGACCCGATCGTCGCTGATGCGCGTGCGGATGCCGCGGCCCGATTCCGGTAACCACCAGTGCTGAACATCGCCTTCGACGAATTGCCGCGCCGCTGCGCGCAGAAGATGAGTGCGCGCGATGGCCGGGCGCGCCACACACAAGGCCAGTACGTCCTGAATTTGATCGCGGAATCCGTAGGCGCCGCTTGCCTGGTAGAAGCCGGTGCGGGCCCAGACCCGGCAGGCCAGAGTCTGATAGGGTAGCCACCGATTCAGGAGAAGATCGAGCGCGCGATCTGGCGTCCGGACCTGCACGGTCCCTAGAATGTCGTCCCACTGCTTGACGACATCGGCAAAAACCGCATCGAGATCGGCTGCGCGGTATTTTGTGACAAGGGATTGCGCTTCAGCTTTGGTCGCGCCCTGTCCGAGGAAAAATACGATCTCCGTGGTGGCGCCCGCGTTGAGCCGCAGTTGTGTTTGCAAGGCGCCGCAGGGATCAAGACCAGGGCCGACGCGGTTGGAAAGAACGGTGCCGGGCGTGAGCGCCAGAGGCCGGTCGAGGGCACCGTCCCGTCCGATGAATTCCGAGCGGTCTGCCGTATATGCGGTCTGCCGTCCATTCATGTCCGCGAACGCCACGCGCTCACCAAACTGGTTGTTCCAGCGGTTCTGCGCAAACAAAGCGCCGGTCTCAGGATCGATCTCGGTCACGATAAACGGCGCGTTTGCGGCGCGGCTCTGGCCCAGAACCCATTCGACATAGGCGGTGACGGAAAGCCGCCTTTCGCGTGCCGATTGGTTGACGATCTTCAGCCGCGCGATCTTGATCGAATCCTCAACCGGAACGAATTGCACAAGTTCGAGTCCGATTCCGTGCGAGACGTGTTCGAACCGGCTGTAGCCCTGTCCGTGCCGCACGGAATAGGTGGCGGAGTTCTGACGGATCGGAAGCGCCGTCGGCCCCCATATTTCTCCGGTTTCCTCATCGCGCAAATAGATCGCCTCGCCCGGAGGGTCGCTGATGGGATCGTTCGACCACGGCGTAAGCTGATTCTGCTGGCTGTTCACCGACCATGTGAAGCCGCTGCCGTCGGTCGAGACAGTAAAGCCAAATTGCGGATTAGCGACGACATTGATCCAGGGCGCAGGCGTGCAACCGCCGCCTTCGAGAGTGGTGACATATTCGCGGCCGTTGTCGGCAAATCCGCCGAGGCCATTGAAGAACTCGAGATAGGGCCCCTTCGGCGCCGTTTCGGCGTGAGCGCCAGGCCATACGCGCCGGACCGGCGGCGGGCTCGCGGGCATCAACTCGCGTGCGTGATTGATCTGTTCGGCAAGCGTTCCGCGGTCGCCATGCAGGACCGCACGTGCAGACGCGCAAAGCAAAGCGATGGCATCCGGCGATGCCAGATCTGCACGCTGGACGAAAACCGCGCCGCGGGCGTCTTCGCCTGGAAGCCGCGGCATGGATTGATTCATCCGAACCAGCGCATCGATCGTGGTCTGCAGATCATGGATATAGGACACCGAGCGATCGTTGAGGATCACCAGATCGACCGCCAACTGCTTCAATCGCCAATATTCCTGTGCGCGCAGAAGCTGGCGCACGAGTTTCAAATGATCCCGATCCGTAACGCGCACCAGAATGATCGGCAGATCGCCAGAAATGCCCAGCGCCCAAAGTGTCGACACGTTGCGCACACTTCGCCTCAAGATAGCCGGGGCGGGCCGCAACGTGGCGTCGGAGTAGAGAATGTGATTGGCAAGGCGCTGGAACAGATTTGCTTCGTCTGTGCTGATGCCCAGATGCTGGAGCTGCATCTGTGCCTGAGTCCAGGCGAGCGTGCTGGCCCGCTCGAACGCCATGGCATCGCGATGCTTGTCGGCGAGATCCATCACGTCGGCGCGCGAAGCAGCCGCCATTGTCCAAAACGCGATACGGGCCGTGCTACCGCGCCCGATGGTCACGCGACGTCGCAGGCTGAAAATCGGATCGAGCACCGGGCCGGACGTGTTGGACAGCGGCCATCCCTCGGTCATCGCCGCGGCGGCGCGAATGGTGTGTCCGCGCTGTAGAAAACGCGACCGGGCGGTCTCGAACTGCACATCACCGGAAGTGTCGCCTTCGACGACGGCCAAATGAGCTGCCCACACCTCTGGGTCTGCGGATGAGCGACGCCGTCGAGTCGCCAGAATCGCGCCAAGCTCGGGCACGAATTCAGTTACCACAAACAGTTTGCCAAAGGCCGGATGCGCTGCATCATCCGCCGGACGCGTCAGAACAAGTTCGGAATAGGAGGTGACTTCGATCTCCCGCACGCGAGCGCCGTGATTGGAGATGGACAGACGGCGAACTTCCGCGTCGTCTTCCGGCGACACAACGACTTCCAATGTGGTCGTGAGCGTGCCGTCGGTGCGCGCGATTGTCGCTCGATCCTCGGCAAATATAACATCGTAAGCGTCGGGCTCGGTCATGCCCGGCTGGTAACCGG
>JANWHR010000007.1 GCA_025450355.1 Micropepsaceae bacterium | reverse complement strand
TCGCGCAATTCCTGGGCACGCAGCATCACGAAAAGAGCCTCGATCTCGACGCCGGGCGCGCTCTGATTCCATCTCTGCTGGCACGGCTTGACGAACCATTGGGCGACCCCTCGCTGCTGCCGGCCCATCTGCTCAGCGCCTTCGCGAAGGAAAAGGTCACGGTTGCGCTGTCTGGTGATGGCGGAGATGAGCTTTTTGCGGGCTATGATCCCTTTGTCGCGCTGCGCCCGGCGGCCCTCTATTACGCCACCATGCCGCGTGCTTCCCACCGCGCGATCCGGCGGCTTGCCGATCTGCTGCCGGTGTCGCAAACGAACATGAGTTTGGATTTCCGCATCCGGCGCGCCCTGATGGGACTTTCCCACGGACCGGAACTGTGGCTGCCGGTCTGGATGGCACCGCTTGACCCAAAAGACACCGCCGCGCTGTTCGACGCGCCGTTGCGGATCGAAGAAGTTTACGACGAAGCAATTGGCTCCTGGGAACAGGCTGCGGGCAAGAGCCCTGTCGATCGCGCGCTCGAATTCTTCACCCGGTTCTATCTTCAGGACGACATCCTGATGAAAAGCGATCGCGCCGCCATGATGTGCTCGCTCGAAACGCGCGCGGTTTTTCTCGACAATGATCTGGTCGAATTTTGCCGCAAGCTGCCGCACCGGTTCAAATACCATCGTGGTCAGCGCAAGTATCTGTTGAAAAAGGTCGCCCGAACTCTTCTGCCGGAGGCAATCGTTGACCGCAAAAAGAAGGGATTTGGAATCCCGCTCGCGAAGTGGCTGCGCCAATTCCCGGAAGCGCCGCCGCTCGCGCCGATCTCCGGGGTCAGGACGGAATTTGCCCGCCGGGCCTTTGCCGAACATCGCAGCGGTCGCGCCGACCACCGGCTCTTCCTCTGGAGCTGGCTAACGACTCAGGCCTTCGTGCGGCGGCAGTCTTTTTCCGTAAGCGGAGGCGGGCCGGACGTATCTCCCGTGGTAATCGCAAGCATGCCGGCGGAACAGAACCGTCACAATACCCAGGAATGGGCAAGGACGAATATGGAGTGAAAATGCGAAGCGCACTCATGACGCCGTCGGCGGCGGGGTTTATCGCATACGGCGCAATGCTTGTCGTCGTGTTCGGAAACATTACCGGAAATATTCTGATCAAGGCGGGCGGCAACGTCGATCCGAACCGTGCCTTTCTTTTCGGAAATTTTGGCTGGCAGACATTTGCAGGAATTGCGTTCTTTGCCTCCAGTATTCTTCTGTATGCCTGGGTTCTGAGGCAACTGCCGCTTCACATCGCCCAGGCAATTGCCTCGCTGCAATTTGTCGGCGCGACTCTGGCTGCTTCCATCATATTTGGCGAAACCATAACCCCAGAAAAGTGGTTTGGAGTGGGACTGATACTCACCGGCCTCTTTGTCATTGCCTGGCGCTGAAATGCCGGAAGCAACACCAGGATACAGTTCGGCATTCCTGCAATACGCCGCACGTTCGTCAAGCTATTCCGCAAATGTCATTACGTCCCACGTCTCGTCTCTAATTCCGCTGGAGAGCGTTCTGGATGTGGGTTGCGCATCGGGGACGTGGCTGCGGGCATGGGCCGAGCACGGAGTGGGCTTCGTCTATGGAATAGATGGCAACTGGGTTGATCGCGAAAGCCTCGAACTCCCGTCCTCGAACTTCTCCGCCATCAATCTGGCGGACGGGTTTGATCTTGGCCGAAAATTTGATTTGGTCCAATCTTTTGAGGTTGCAGAGCACCTTCAGCCGTCTGCAGCGGAGCATTTTGTTGACGGCCTCACCAGTCACGCGCGTTGCTACATTCTCTTTTCCGCCGCGCCGCCCGGCCAGGGTGGCGACCATCACGTCAACGAAAGGTCCTACGACTATTGGCGGGAGATGTTCGGAAGGCGCGGTTTCGCGGTTCTGGATTGCATCCGTCCTTACGTGATTGGGGACAAACGGGTATCCTTTTGGTACCGGTACAACTCATTTCTCTACGTCCGGCGGGAATATTTGGGACGGATTCCGCCAGCGTTGGCTGCGATGGAGGTCCCCGAGGGCAGAGCGCTGCAGGACCTCTCGCCGCTCACTTTCCGGATCCGGAAGTCGCTCGTAAAGCATCTTCCGTACACCCTCCAACATGGGATCGCGGGGCTGAAAGCGCGGTTCGCTCCAACCGGACGGTTTTGATGAAACACCGGCTGTTTTTGGTCGTTCAGCCAGAGGCGGCCTGAACATGGCCGTGGCGCTAACTGGCGGCTCACCCGAACGGTTTGGCTATGAATGGAACGTTTATTCCGCAATCGCACCGGAATATGAGGAACAGTTCCGGCGCTGGCTCCCGTTCTATTCGCCGGCGGATTGGGCGCAAAAATGCTTCATCGATGCCGGTTGCGGGATGGGGCGAAACAGCCACTGGCCGCTCTGTTATGGCGCGGCAAAGTGCTACGCGATCGACGTCGATGATCGCTCTCTTGCCGCGGCGCGCCGCAACCTCGCCGGTTTCGTCAGTGCCGAAGTGCTCAAATGCAGCATCTACGATCTGCCGTGGCACGAGGTGGCCGACATTGTGTTTTCGATCGGCGTGATTCACCATTTGGAATTCCCCGGCCGCGCGCTCGACGCCATGGCGAAGGCGGCGAAACCCGGCGGCGAAGTGGCAATCTGGGTTTATGGCCGCGAAAACAATGGTTGGCTATTGTGGGCGCTCGATCCTGTCCGCAAGCTGCTGTTCAGCCGCATGCCGGTCTCGTGGGTCCATGCGCTGTCGCTGGCGCCGGCCGCGCTCCTTTGGCTGCTGCTGAAGGCCGGCCTTGATCGCACCGAGTATTTCCGGCTGGCGCGGCGATTCTCTTTCGCCCATCTGCGTTCAATCGTGTTCGACCAGATGCTTCCGCGCATCGCACATTACTGGAGCAGGTCCGAGGTGATCGGCCTGATGCAGGACGCCGGCCTCCAGGATGTGGAGATCGCATGGGTCAACCAGATGTCCTGGGCGGCACGCGGAAAGAAGCCCGCATGACATCCAGCATGCGATATCAAAGTGACACGCCGTTGGCGCCCGCTCCGCCCATCGCCAGAAATCCTGGCCGCGGGATGGACATGTTACACTTGCGGGGACATGCCAGGATCGCGATCGCCGCTTTCTTCCTTCTGCTCATCACGGCCCAGGCCATCGCGCAATGGTGGATGGTGGCCCAAAACCGTCCGTACGAAAGCTGGGACGAAATTGCGACCTTCAACAGCGCCAGCGTCGTGACCGGCCCGACCGTTGGGCGGACCTACCGCTACGGCTCCGTGGACACCTTCCTGCAGGTTCTGGGAATTGCGCTTTATGATTCTTTCGACCCGGAAGGTCCGGCTTATCCGCACCTCCGCTATTCGAACAACATACCGCAATCGTGGAACGATCCCTTTCTGCCGTTTCGGGAAAAAACCTGGAGCAGCGCGATGGATTACAATTACTTTCGCGGAGTCGACGACCACCAGCCAATCTTTCTG
This sequence comes from Micropepsaceae bacterium, assembly GCA_025450355.1. Classification (GTDB taxonomy): domain Bacteria; phylum Pseudomonadota; class Alphaproteobacteria; order Micropepsales; family Micropepsaceae; genus CAIYRG01. Next base: position 2,016 of record JANWHR010000007.1, on the reverse strand, counting down.
TCGCGGTACCTGCACCTCGTATTTCTGTGGCTTGTCGCCCTGACGATTTGTTGGGCGTTGTTCCGGACTTACGAAGGTTCTTCTGTTCCGTTGCTGTCCATGTTCTTTTTGCTGTGGTGCGGCCCGGATATCTGGGTATCGGGTTCGAGGTCTCTGCCCAACGGAATCAATGCCGCGCTTGCTTTTGGGGTCGTGGCCTTCGCGCTCAGCTATTGCGACCGGGGGCACAGAGCACTCCTGCTTGGCTCGGTTGCTTGCCTTGCTTTGGGGCTTAACTTCAAGATTGATATGGCCTTCCTCGCCCCGGCCCCCGCGATCGCGATCCTGTTTCTCGCCCTTCGCCGTGGCGTCGGGGCCGTTCCGCGCGACGCGATCGCAGCCATCGCGGTTTTTTCCGCGGTTCTGGTAGGCACGTCGCCAGGCTTCTTCGTTGACCCCGTGCAAACCGTGCTGGTCCATTTCCCCGGCCATTTCCCCCGGCTGGCCCGGCACAATGCACCCGATTTCCAGGACAATGTAACCAACCTGCTGCAATTCATCGGCTACAACATCACGTTTCCGGTCCTGTGGTTGGAGATCCTTGGAGTAATAGGCGTTCTGCTGGCAATCGGAATGCTGCAAGCGCTGGCATGGAGGGTGCAGGATTCCCTCACCGCAGTGATACTGCTGGCTGCTTTTCTTGTTTTGGTCTTGTGGGCGGCTTTAATTCTCGAGTTTCCCGTAGTTTATGACCGATACTGGTTTAACGGCATGGCAGCACTTTGTGCGGCTTTGGGGATGGGCATTCTGGTGATGTACAGGACCGGAGGGCGGTGGCGGTCCTTCGCAGGTGCTCTCGTTTCAGCCGCGCTGCTTCATTCAACTGCCCATGCGATGGTCGAAACCGGTCTGGGACTGCGCACCATGCACTCCAATGCACAGCTAAACGGGTTCGATCCGGCTGACCACCGCAATCTCGCCGAGCTTACTGCGATCGGGCTGGTTCAGCAGGGACGATTCCCCCCCGTGGTGCTGGTGGACCAGCACTCCTATATCGATCTGCGCCTGCTGCGATCTCACGGCCTGGATCCACGCTACGTCAATTTGCAGACCCTGGATAGCGCGATTGCCGGCGTTGGCCCCGGGCCACATCTGCTGATCTTTGCCCGGGGTACTTACGAGGACAACCCCGACTTCATTTTTTTGAACTGGAAGGATGACTGGCCAACCGGCCTGAAGCAGCGATTCGACCAGTACCAGAAGCGGCTGCTGTCGCTTCCTGTTTTGCGGCGTTTTCCCGGGCCACCGCAGAATGTGCTCAGCCCCGAGCCGGTCGACGCCGGTAATGACTTGTTCGTTTCCGTAATCCGCTCGAACTGATCCGGGGATTGGGGCCGATCCGCCGATTGACGAATTGCCCGCCAGGGGCATATCGCGAACTGAACAAGCATGGTTGCAAACCGGTCCAACGCCTATCCTCTGCTGCTGATTGTGCAGGCATGGGCGGCTGTGCTTTTGCTGATCAACCCGCTCGGCAATTTTCCGGTTGTCGATGACTGGGCGTATCTCAAGTCGGTCAAGGCGCTGGCCGAACATGGTGCGCTGGTTTATTCGAACTGGACCGCGCCAAATCTGATTTCGCAGGTGGCTTGGGGTACGCTGTTCGCATTCCCGTTCGGCGTCAGCTACACAGGCTTGCGGTTTTCAACCGAGGTGCTGGCGCTTGCCGGCGCCGGCGCGCTGTATTGGACGTTACGCGAAAGCCGCTGTCCGCCCGGAATCGCCCTGTTGGGCGCCTTGCTCTTCCTGATCAATCCGCTTGTCTGCGTCATGTCCGCGAGCTTCATGTCCGATAGTCCGTACACGTCGATGCAGATCATCGCAATGCTGTGGCTGTTTCGCGGGCTTAAATCCGGATCGCGGCCAAAGTTTTGGTTGGGATGGTCCGTCGCGGTGCTGGCGCTGCTGTGCCGGCAGACCGGCATGGCGATCCCGATCGGATTTGGCGCCGCGAAACTGGCGCGCTCCGGTTTCGCC
>JANWHR010000006.1 GCA_025450355.1 Micropepsaceae bacterium | reverse complement strand
GGCCCGCGATGCCGAAAAGCTGCTTCAGCTCGATCCAGATTATCCGTATGCTTTGGGACTGTTGTTACACGCCCGCCTCTGTGCCTGCGACTGGGGGGATTACGACCGGCTGCGCTTGCGCGCGGCGAATGCGGTGATGCAAGGACGCCGGGCGGTGCATCCGTTCCTGAACCTCGCGATTTCGGATTCACCGGCGCTGAACCTGCGGGCGGCAGGAATTTTTGCCGGCGACAATCAAACGCCCGACGCGCCAGTGTTCTGGCGAGGCAAGGTGTACCGCCATGACAGAATGCGCATTGCCTATCTTTCCGCCGATTTCCACGAACATGCGACGGCTTTCCTGATGGCGGGGGTATTCGAACAGCATGATCGCCGCTGCTTCGAAAGCATCGCATTTTCCTATGGCCCGGATGATCGCAGCCGCATGCGCCAGCGGCTGGAAAAGGCGTTCGATCAATTCCTCGACGTCTGCGCACTACCGGATCGCGCGATTGCCGAAAAACTGCGCGAAATGGAAGTGGATATCGCAATCGATCTGAAAGGTTATACCGGCGGCGCCCGGCCCGGCATTCTCGCGCAGCGCGCGGCACCTGTTCAGGTACATTATCTCGGTTATCCCGGAAGTCTCGGTGCCAGCACAGTCGACTATCTGATTGCGGATAAAATTGTGATCCCGCCGGGTCTGGCGGAAAGCCATGCTGAACGCATCGTGTATCTGCCCGGCTGTTATCAATGCAATGACTACGCGCTGCCCGATCCCGCGTCCGTTCCGGCCCGCGCGACGTTGGGGCTGCCGGAAAACGCATTTGTGTTTTGCTGTTTCAACAGCAGTTTCAAAATCGGTCCGGAGAGTTTCGGCGTCTGGATGCAGCTTCTGCACGAAGTGCCCGATAGCGTGTTGTGGTTGCTGAAATCCAGTCCGGTTGCCGCGGTCAATCTCCGGCGGAAAGCTGCCCGGTACGGCATCGCGCCGGATCGGCTGATCTTTACCGAAATGGTGCCGCATTCAGAACATCTGGCGCGTTTGTGTGCCGCCGATCTTGCGCTCGATACTTTTCCTTACGGCGCGCACACCACCGCAAGCGATTCGGTCCGGGCCGGCGTACCGTTGCTGACCATCGCCGGCGCAAGCTTTGCTTCGCGTGTGGCGGCCAGTATCCTGACGGCGAGCGGCTTGAGCGAACTGATCGTGACATCGGCTGAAGAATACCTCAACCGCGCCATCGCGCTCGGCCGCAATCCCGAAGAACTCGCAGCGATTCGCGGCGAACTCCGGGCAAAGCGGGCGGCCTTGCCTCTGTTTGACACGGGCCTGGTGACGCGCCGTCTGGAGCGCGCCTATGCCAGGATGTACGAGCGTTCCCGGACGGGGCTACCGCCAGCATCGTTCACCGTGCCAGAGTGATTTGCCGTGCGTCATGTCTTGGGAGCGGGAATGGCCGAAACAGAGCTGCACCAGGCGCTTCGGGCGGGTGACCTCGCGCAGGCGGGTGGGCTGTGCCAGCAGGCGCTGCGCAGCAATCCCCGCGACATGCAGGCTCTCTACGGTCTTGGTCTCATCTGTCTGCAGTCGCAGCAATTCGCGCAGGCCGAAAATGTATTCGCCCGGCTGGTTTTTTTTCAATGTCGAAGCACGGGAGGCCGATGGCTGGGAATTGAGCCGCAACAACCGCTTCACTCATTCGGAAGCCCATATCAGGACGGAAGCCGCGCGCTGCGGATTGGATGTGCTGGCCGTCGAATCCTGCGTTCCGCGCCGCGAGCATTCAGCTCCCGTCGCCGGCTTCGCCGTCGCCTTGTGCAAGCCCGCCTGAAAGCATCCGGATGAATCAAAACCTGCTGTTTCAGGCTGGCGAGCATTATCAGGCCGGGCGGCTGGAGCGCGCGGCGGAATTGCTGCGGCGATATCTCGGCCAGTCGCCACAGGACGGTCCTGCCAATCATCTCCTGGGCAGCATCTATTACCGCCAGGGGCGGCTAGCCGAAGCGCGCGATCATCAGGCGCTCGCCTGTTCGGCGCCGGGCGCGACCGCGGAAATGTTCAACAATCTTGGCGCATTCCAGAAGGCGTTGGGCGACGACCGCGGCGCAATCGCGAGTTATCAGCGTGCGCTCGCAATCGATCCCGATTACGTCGAGACGCTGAACAATCTCGGCGTGATGTACCGGGCGCAGGGCAATACGCGGAAGGCCATCGAGATATTACGCCGCGTGGTGGCGCTGAAGCCCGAACTCGCCGAAGCACAGAAAAATCTCCGCAATGCATATAACGACATCATTCCCGCCTGGCACTTCGCAATGATCAACGACAGGCCACGCAACAACGCCTATCAGGCGGCAATCGTGCGCGCAGCACCGGGGAAGCGGGTTCTTGACATTGGTACCGGAACCGGGCTGCTGGCCATGATGGCGGCGCGTGCAGGCGCCAAAGTGGTCACGAGCTGTGAAGCCACGGAAGTGATCGCCGAGCGTGCCTGCGACATCGTTGCGTTGAACGGTCTCGCAGGCCAGATCAACGTGATCGCAAGACACTCGACCGCGATCTCCGCCGGCCGCGAACTCCAGCAACGTGCCGAGGTGCTGATCACCGAGACCTTCTCGAGCGATCTTCTGAGCGAGGGAATTCTCTCAACCGTCGAACATGCCCACCGCCAGCTGCTCACTCCCGATGCGGTCGTGGTCCCGCGCATCGCCTCCGCGAAGGCGTATCTCGCCGGAGGCGCCGGGATCGAGGCAATGCTGTACGCCGGCTCGTCCAACGGGTTCGACCTCTCGCCGTTCAATGAATTCGCCCCGCCGCTGCTGGCAGCCGGGATGAACGATGTGGTTCATGACGTTTTGTCGGATGATGTCGAGCTGTTCAGCTTTGATCTTCGCGCGAAGCTATTCGGAATTGAAAGCAGGTCTCTCGACATTCGCGCGACCGGGAGCGGTGTTGTGGCGGCACTGCTGCAATGGATCCGTCTCGAACTGGACGATCAGGCGCAATACGAAAACCGTCCCTCATCCGGGTGCCTGGGCGAATCTCACTGGACACATATCCTGTACCGTTTTCCACGGCCATTCGCGGTAGAGCGGGGTGAAACCGTCCGTCTGCTGATTGGCCACAACCGCGAGCAAATCTGGGTTCGCCCAATGTCTTAGCAATCTTTGTCACACCCCGCCCGGGTCGCGCGTGGCGCGCCCGGGGGTAAGCTCCGGCGCGGCCACGCAACTCACCACCACCCGCGGGTTCTGAACCAAACAACGGGAATGATGATGCTGCTGGCGATCAGCGCCAGACCGTATTCATAGCCCCAACTCCACGACAGCTCCGGCATGTTGCGGAAATTCATGCCATACATGCTCGCGATCAGTGTCGGTGGGATTCCCACCACCGACACGATTGTCAGGACCTTGAAAATTTCGTTCTGCGCGGTGTTGATGAATCCCAGGGTCGCGTCCAGCAGGAATTGAACGTTGTTCGAAAGATGCGCCTCGAAATCGGCCAGCGAAGCAAGGTCCCGCTGAATCAGCCTAAGCCTGCCTGCGACATCCTGTGGAAGCCAATCGGCGGAGTCCGCCACGAATGGCGCAATCCTCTGAAGCCCCAGCAGCGTTTCACGGATCTCGGACAGGCGCTGACCGGTTGCTCCAACGATGAGCAGTACGCGCCGCAGCATTCGAGTTGACCGCAGATCGTCGCGATCGCCCGTGTTCCCCTGGCGGAACACCCGCCGTGATGTGCTGGAAAGCTCTGCGCTGTGCCTTTCCAGAAGGTCGGCGACACGATCGACCATCACTTCCAGCAATCGTGCAAACGCATGGGCGCTGTCGCCGTTGTCCGGCGATGCTTCGAATTCCGCGGCAAATTGCTGAACCGGCGGGATCTCCGAGAAGCGGATGGTGACGACCACTTCCGGCGCAAGGATAAAGCCAAGCGGTGGCGGACTTGCGTCGTCATGGACTGCAGACAGGGTTGGCATGCTGAGATAAAGCTGCCGGTCCCGCTTCACCAGCCGGCTGGAGGATTCGATTTCGCTAAGCTGGTCGCGTGAAGGAATGCGCAGCGAAAGGCTGTTCTGTGCCTGCTGAACATCCGCCTCTGTCGGATTGAGAAGGTCAATCCAGACCGGCCGGCCCGCAGTTCCATGCGTGGTCAACATCGCCGGCCAAATTTCCCCCTGAACCCGAAGGCACGTTACCCGAAGCTGATATAAGTCGTCTTTAGTTGCGTGTATTTCGCAATCGCATGCAGCGACTTGTCGCGCCCGAACCCCGATTGCTTGTAGCCGCCGAACGGTACCTCGATTCCGCCGCCGTCACGGTTATTGATGGTGACTGTTCCGGCCCGCAACGCGCGGGCAATGCGATGCGCTTTGGTCAGGTCATTGGTCCACAGATTCGCTTCGAGCCCGTATTTTGAATCATTGGCGATCGCGACTGCTTCTTCGGGCGTGTGGAATGAGATCGTCGAAAGGACTGGCCCAAAGATTTCTTCCCGCGCAATGGCCATGCTGTTTTCCACGCGATCGAAAATCGTCGGGTCGATATAGCAGCCTCCGGTTTCCCGGCGTACCTGTTTGCCGCCTGTTACCAGCGCCGCGCCTTCCTGCTGTCCCTTTTCGATGAAATTCAGCACGCGCGTGGTCTGCGTCTGATCGACCATGGCGCCCCTTCTGGTTTTCTCGTCCAGCGGATCGCCCGGCCGGTATTGTTGTGCGAGCTCCATCACCCTGGACAGGAAGCGGTCGTGAATGCGGTCCTCCACCAGCAGGCGCGAGGCCGCGTCGCAAACCTGCCCTGAATTGTAGAAAATGCCGTCCGCGGCCCCCCGCGCAGCCGCATCCAGATCGGCCGTATCGGCGAAGACGATGTTCGGTGTCTTGCCGCCGCATTCGAGGCTGACGCTCTTCATGTTCGATTCGGCGGAATATTTGAGAAAGTATTTGCCCACTTCCGTCGAACCGGTGAAGGCCAGAGCATCGACATCGGCATGGCGGCCCAGCGCCTGACCCGCGGTCTCGCCAAATCCTGGCGCCACATTGAATACGCCTGCCGGAATCCCGGCTTCGGCCGCGAGTTCGGCCACCCGCAGCGCCGACAAGGGCGATTGTTCCGCCGGTTTGAGCACCAGAGAATTGCCCGCCGCCAGCGCCGGGGCAAATTTCCACGCCGCCATCAGCAGCGGAAAATTCCACGGCACCACCGCCCCAACCACGCCAATCGGTTCGCGTTCGATCAGCGCCAGCGCCGTCCGCGGCGTCGGCGCGATTTCATCATACAGCTTGTCAATCGCTTCGGCGTACCAGCGCACGCATTCCGTGACCGCGCGCAAGTCTCCGTTCCGGGCGTTGCTGATGGGCTTGCCCATGTCCAGCGTTTCCAGCAGGGCCAGTTCGTTCGCATTTTTCTGGATCAGGTCGGCGAATTTCAGCAGCACGCGCTTGCGCTGTTTGGGCGACTGGTTCGACCAGACGCCCGTATCAAACGCCTTGCGCGCGGATGTCACCGCCCGGTCGATGTCCTCCGCATCACATTCGGAGACCTCGGCCAGAACGGCGCCATCCAGCGGCGATGTGCAGGGAAAGGTCTTTCCGCTCGCCGCGGGCACAAATGCCCCGCCGATAAATGCCTGGTTCCGGATGGTCAGGCGTTTCGCTTCGGCACGCCAATCGACCGCGATATTCATGATGGCCTCCATGGGATCATACTCCCCTGCCGGCAATCATAACGCTCAATCGATGAAAGCGTACGGCACGTGCCCCTAATTCACACACTCCAGCCGGGGTGTCTCGACCGGGGGCGCGGTCTTGCCAAAGACCCGGTCCGGCGGAAGCAACAACGCCACGGTCGTGCCGCAACCGGGTGTGCTTTCGATCGCGAGCCTGCCACCATGCAGTTCCGCCAGACCTTTGGAAATCGCAAGCCCAAGCCCTGTTCCGTTGTATTGGCGGCTGAATGCATTGTCGATCTGGACGAATGCCGTAAGCGCTTTGGGTATCTCTTCGGGCGCCATCCCGATTCCGCTGTCGCTCACCGCGATGGCAAGTTCGCCCTGCCTGCGAAATACCGTCACCCGGATTTTGCCTCCTTTGGGAGTGAATTTGACGGCATTGGAAAGCAGATTGAGCAGGATCTGTGCGAGACGCCGCTCATCGGCGCGGACCAGGGGAAGATTGTCTGGAAACGACGCGCTCAACTGCAAACCCGACTCCTCTGCCTGCAGCGCGACAAAACGGAAGCAGTCCTCCACGACTTTCCTGAGATTGACCGTCTCTTCGTGCATCTCCATCTGGCCTGCCTCCATTCTGGATATATCCAGAATGTTGTTGATGACTTCGAGCAGGTGGACGCCGCTTTTGAAAATGTCGCCGGAATAATCGCGATAACGATAATCGCCGGCGCCAAACATTTGATTTTTGATGATTTCGGAAAATCCGATAATGGCGTTCAGCGGCGTGCGCAGCTCGTGGCTCATTTTGGCGAGGAAGAGCGATTTCGTGCGGTTGGCAGCCTCCGCCCCTTCCTTGGCGATCTGCAGGTGCAATTTGTCCAGCGCGTTTCCCTTGAAGACCCGCAACGAGCGGGCGAGCGAACCGATTTCGTCATGCCTTTCCTCGTACGGGATTGCGCGATCGAGATGGCCTTCGGCGACGGACGACATCGATTCCGTGATCTTGCGGATCGGCAGCACCACGCCTTTGATCACATAGAGCACGGTCAGCAAACCAGCCGTGGAACACAGCATCATGAGGGTCATTGCCGCGTAAAAATTGCGCCGCGCGGCATCCAGTTGCGCGGCGGCATGCGCCCGCGACAGCTCGAACGCGGTCGTCGCGACCGCGAATATGCTTCGCTGCCCCGCCAGGGTTAATTTCTGAAAGTCTGCGGCCTTTACGCCTGCTGGCCGGCGGCCGGTCAGATCATCAATGATGATCTTCCGCAGAGGGAGATATATATCGAAGTAGTCGCGATCGACGACGTCAATCGCAGCCTTCAGCTTCGCGGGCGTAGAGGTGAGCCGCGCCTTGGCCTGCACGAGTTTCCAGTTTCCGGCCATACGCCCTTCAAGGATCGCAAACTGGCGCAATTGCTCCTCCGACAGGGGGGAGTCGTTCGCCATCACCTCGCGCATCAGGAGCCGGTCGTCGCCGGAATCGGATCGGACGACCCAGGTCATTTGTTTGATCTGGATCATATTTGCGATGAACGGGTCCGTTTGGCTGAGTTCATTCTCAAGCTGACTGGACAAACTGTCGATCGCGTCAACAAGGCGGCGATTTGCAGACAGCCACTTCTCATCGACACCGGCTGGCCGTTCATCCCTGGGGAGCAGTATGGCGGCGTCCACGTCGTGGCGCAGCGCGTCGTAGGCAACGACGGAATCGCGAATTGCTCCGATATTTGCCGCGGCTCCCTGCACGCGCGCTTCCGGAAGCTTCTTCAACGCCCGATCAAGAGATTTCTCGAATTCGATGCGCTGTGCCGCGATGACCCGGCGCGTTTCACTGTCTGCGGGCATCTGCCTCATGAGCGATGGATGGATGTTGGCGCGCTGCACGCGGATCGCCTGGATCGCGGAGAAAAGATCGTTCGAAATATCGACGATCGCCGGAACACGCCGGGCTTGCCGCTCAGACCTGACCGCGCCCCCCGCATAAGTGGCCAGGACCGCAACCAGCATGGCGGTGAGCAGGAATGTTGACGTCTGCAAAAGCACTCTGATCGTCAGGTGCCGCTTCATCCGCCCCTCGACCGATGGGATCCGCTTGCGCAAGCCGATTCAGACACGCGCGACAATGGTCATTTTGTCCGCAGACCGGCTAAAGTTTAGTAAATGAGGTGTTTCTGGCCAGATTTGTGGGAATGGTTCGCGCGGCGCTCATTTGTCAGGGAGCGCGACCCCAGTGCCTGCGATAAAGGCCAATCCCGTCAGCGACGCGGGATCTACTTGATCTTGCCTTCCTTGAATTCGACGTGCTTGCGCAGCTTCGGATCATATTTCCGGACCGACATTTTCTCCGTCATGGTCCGGGTGTTTTTTCTGGTGACATAAAAAAAGCCGGTGT
>JANWHR010000005.1 GCA_025450355.1 Micropepsaceae bacterium | reverse complement strand
GGCCGCGCCGGAACTGGAGCAGGAAGTTCAGAGACTGCAGAACAACATCTCGATCACACAGCTTGAGACAAAGAATTATTATGAAATTTCGTATGTGGACAAGGACAGTTCCACGGCAACCAGCGTTGCGCAGTCGCTTTTATCGATTCTCGAAAACAATAAGATCGGGAACACGCGCCTGAACATGGATGACGCGCGGTCCTTCATCAACAAACAGATCACCGACTACGAGAACCGCCTGCGCGAAGCCGACAAGCGCCGGGAGGACTTCAAAACCGCAAATCTGGACATATTGGGCAAGGCAAACGCCGGTAATCGGATTGATTTCGCCGATGCGGCGCACGAGCAGGCCGTCAAGGATTACAATGCCGCAGTCGCGAAGCGTGACAGCGTAAGAGCCCAGCTTGATGCAACTCCCAAAACGGTCGCGGCAGACGAGCGCATCTTTCTCGGACCGACCATTGCTGCTCCCGTTGTGGCAATGGGCGTGGCCGGGGTACAGCCGCCCACCAATCTGAAGCAGCGGCTGCAACAGGCTGAAAATGTTCTCGATGAGCTGCGCAGCAAGTACACCGACAATCATCCGGATGTCATTGCAGAGAAGAAGCTCATCGCTCAGCTGCAAGCAGAGATATCGGGTGCCCCAAAGGATGCGGAGCCCGGGAAGACGCCATCAAACCCAATCATGATACCCAATCCAGTCTATGTGCAGATACAGGCAAAGTTCACGGATGAGGAAGCAAATGTTGCGGTGCAGCGTCAGAAACTCGACGCGACCGCAAAGGACCTTGAAAGCACAAGGCGGGAAGCATCCCGCGCGATTGATACCTTGACGAAGTATAATGAGCTCGATCGTGACTACGGCAATGTGGAAGCGACGTACAAGCAGCTCCTCCAGAGCAAGGAAACGGCAACGCTCTCCCAGGCGCGGGATGACCAGAACGAGGGGATTTCATTCCGCGTTCTGGAGCCTCCGCTGAAACCGCAATTTCCGACCGCGCCAAACCGGATGATCCTGAACACGATCGTTCTGATCATTGGGATCGGTTCGGGAATGGCCGCGGCGATTTTGTTGATGTTGAATGCGTCCCGCCTGATCACCAGCGAAGACATTGCTGTGCTGTTCGCGATTCCCGTTCTGGGGGTTGTGACCCGCGCCCGGGAAGTGAGCAGAGTCCGGCGTCCGCTGACCGCCATTTCCGTCGTCGCCTGTACCGCGTTTCTGCTCCTGACTTACGCGGGCGTCATGGTTTTCCTGCAAAAGTCAGTTCCTTCCGTCGGCTACGCTGGCATGGTTGCGTCGCTCAAGGATTCGCTTCACTCGGTTCTGGGGGCACTCCATGTCTGAGCAGGAAGATCGTCTCGGGCTGATCGCGCGCGCCGGAAAACGGCTTCGCACGTCGCAAAACGAGGCCGGAATTCAGTCTCCGGTCTCCAGTCAGACCCTCGCGCAGGCCGCAGGTTTCGCACCGCAGCCGATTGCCAACCCGATCCCGGATGTGTTGGCAGGAACTGCGCAATCAGGCGCCAACATTCGTCTGGAGAACGCGCCTGCACTCCGACCCGCGAGACTTGGTTTTTCCAGTCTCCGGCGCGAGGGAATGCTGACACCCGACAATATGCGCACCAATCTCGGGTTCGAATACAACGCCATCAAGCGCAAGCTGCTCGGGAACCTCAGCGCGGCCCGTCAGCAGGGGCGGCTCAACAATGTGGTCATGATAACGAGTCCGAGGCCGGCCGACGGGAAGACGTTTACCACGGTCAATCTCGCCATTTCGCTTGCCTCGCAGCGCGAGGCCCGAATCCTGGTCGTCGATGCCGATATCGTGCGCCGAAAGTTGTCGGCCATGTTCGATTCATCGGATGGAGTGGGGCTGGTGGACCTGGTCAATGGACGGTGCAGCGATCTCGGGGCAGCCGTCCGCCGTTGCGCCGACCTGCCGAGCCTTGACGTGCTGTCTGCCGGTTCGGACGACGAACATTCCGCCGAACTGCTCGGAAGCCGGCGCATGTCCGAAGTGATCGAGGAGATTTCCCGGCGCTATGCCGATGGTATTGTGCTTCTCGATACGCCGCCCGTCCTCGCGTCGCCCGAGAGCTTGACGCTGGCCGGCTTCGTGCATCAAATCGTGATGGTGGTCGCGTCCGGCCAGACCACACGGTCGCAGTTGCAGGCATCTCTGGAAACTGTGGCGATATGCCCCAACATCAGTCTTCTCCTCAACAAAGCTCCGGAATGGGCGAGAATTGAGGGCGATACCTATTATTATTATGGCTATTATGACCAGGCGCGCCCTGATGGCGACCGGCGGCCGGATTCCGCGTTAAGACAGTAATCAAATGTACTCGGAGTTTTATCGCTTTAGTGGCGAACCCTTTCTGCTCACGCCGGATCACCGTTTCTATTTCGAGAGCAGTGTTCACTCCCAGGCGATGGCCCACCTGACCTACGGACTGAACCGCGGCGAAGGCTTCATTGTCATCACCGGCGAAATCGGCGCCGTCAAAACAACGCTGGTGAAGCGGCTTTGCGCTTCCATTGACGGGCACAACATCAACGTCGCCCACGTCGTGACCACCCAGCTCGATGGATTTGATCTTCTGCACATGGTGGCGGCGGCCTTTGGCCTGCCGCAACAACAGAACGACAACAAGAGTACGCTTCTTCTGAGGCTCCAGAATTTTTTCGAGTCTGGCCTGCGCAACCGCAGTCGCGCGCTGCTGATTGTGGACGAGGCGCAAAACCTGCCGGTTGCTGCGCTGGAAGAACTGCGCATGCTGTCCAATTTCCAGATCGGGAATGTGGCGCCGTTTCAAAGCTTCCTGGTTGGGCAACCGCAGTTCCGGTCAATTTTGGCCAGCCCCGATCTCGAACAGCTGCGGCAGCGGGTGATCGCAACCTATCACCTGGGCCCGATGAACCGGCGGGAGTGCGGAGAGTACCTGGCGCACCGGCTGCAACAGGTGGGCTGGAATTCGGATCCCGATTTCGAATCGGGGGCAGTGGACGCGATTTTCGCGCATAGCGGGGGAATACCGCGGCGCATCAACACGCTGTGCAACCGCCTTCTGCTTTTCGGATTTCTGGACGAGTTGCACCACTTCACCGCCGACCATGTCCGCCGGGTGGTCAATGATTTCGAAGCAGAAAGCAGTGGTGGTGGTGAGCGGAATGGAGTTCGGTCAGGCGATCCCGGCCGCAAGGATGGCGAAATCGGAAAACGTATGGACCTTCTGGAACACCGGCTTGGCAGGCAGGAAGTGTTCGTCAAACGGGTTGCGATGGCGATGTACGATTATATGTCGCATCGTGACAGCCAGTAGTGAGGATGGGCCGCGTTTCGACGGGAGACGATCCTCTGAGCGCGCAAACCACTGAGTCGAAACAGGTCGCGGACTGGGCGAAAAGACCTGTTTCAACCTTCATCGATCCGGCCGCCAATGCAATTACCGTTGACGTGGAGGACTACTTTCATGTCGAGGCTTTCTTTGGCGTCATCAGCCGCGATGACTGGGACCGCCGGGAATGCCGCGTCGAACGGAACGTGGACCGGATTCTGCAGCTCTTTTCCGACGCGGATGTGCGTGGAACCTTCTTCACCCTGGGTTGGATCGCGGAACGTTATCCTTGGGTGGTAAGACGCATCGTCGCGGCGGGGCACGAACTTGCGTCGCACGGGTTTGCGCACAAGCGCGCGGACAGCCTTTCCCGTTCAGACTTTCTCGCCGATGCAATCCGGTCGCGGCAGATTCTCGAAGACACCGGAGGAACCGCGGTTAAGGGTTACCGCGCCGCATCGTTCTCCATTACACGGCGGAGTCTGTGGGCGCTCGATGCGCTGGCAGAGGCCGGTTACCGCTACAGTTCCAGCGTCAATCCGATCCGCCATGATCTTTACGGCATCCCGGATGCCCCAAGATTTGCATTTTACCCGGTTGCGGGACTGAATTTCATTGAGATACCGATCACGTCGGTCGAGAGATTTGGCCGCAACTGGCCGTGCGGCGGTGGCGGGTTTTTCCGTTTGCTGCCCTACCAGCTTTCTGTTTTCAACCTGCGTCAGGTGATGCGGCGGGACCGGCAGCCCTGCATTTTCTATTTTCATCCGTGGGAAGTGGACGAAGATCAGCCCCGGATCGCAAACGCTCCGCTGAAATCGAGGCTGCGCCACTACACCAACATCGGCAAAATGTCCGGCCGTCTGCAACGGCTGCTCAGGGACTTCACGTGGAAGCGCGTCGATGAAGTCTTTCCGGTGGCGCCCGCGAATGCCGTGGGCTGACATGGACGTCCTGTTTCTCTGCCACCGCATTCCGTATCCGCCCGACAAGGGCGACAAGAGTCGTTCGCATGCCTTGCTCAAACAGCTGGCGAAAAACCACCGCGTCCATCTTGCATGCTTCATCGACGAACCCGGCGATTTTGCCTGGTGCGACGCCGTGAGGCGCATTGCCGGCGGTGAATGTCTGTTCGTGCGCCTGACGAAGGCAAATAAATCGTTCCGGTCGGCGATGGCATTTCTGACCGGTAAGCCGGTCACGATTTCAACGCTGGAGTCGCGCGCCATTCGGCAATGGATTTCTGCTTTGACCCGTGCGCATCGTATCGGGGCCGCAGTCGTATTCAGTTCCGGAATGGCGCCCTATGTGCTCGATGATCCGCAACTCGATCCGGCAAGCTCAATCCTGGACATGGTGGATGTTGATTCCGACAAATGGCGGCAATACGCGACGGCGCTGAGCGGCCCTCGCGCATGGATTTTCCGGCGCGAGGCCAGAACACTGGAGCGGTTTGAGCGGTTGGCGGCGCAGCGCTTCGGCGCGACGTTGCTTGTATCGGATTACGAGGCAAAAACTTTTGCCGCACTCGCGCCGGAATCGGATTCCCGGATTTTCGCACTGGCCAACGGTGTCGATCTGGATTTCTTTTCGACGGCAGAGTTTCCAAATCCATTTCGACCGGATGAGCTGCCGGTCGTCATGACCGGGCGGATGGATTATCGCGCGAATATCGATGCCGTGGAGTGGTTCCTGTGCGAAGTGATGCCGCGCCTGAAGAGAGACCTGCCGGCGGTCCGCTTCTATGCCGTCGGCGCCAATCCTCCGCGGTCCTGGCGGCGCATCGCTGGTCCGGGCTTCGAGGCAACCGGAAAGGTCGATGACATCAGACCATACATTCAGCATGCTGCGGCGGCCGTCGCGCCCTTGAGGATGGCGCGGGGCATCCAGAACAAGGTCCTCGAAGCCATGGCAATGGGCAAGTCCGTTGTGGCCACGCACGAGGCTACTCGCGGGTTGAACGTCATGCCGGGAACCGATCTGCTGGTCGCGAATGATCCCGACGGCTTTGCAGCGGCTGTACTGGCGGCGATCCGTCGAGTCGATCTTGGGAAGAACGCACGGCGTTACGTTGAGCGGCATCATGACTGGAGCCGGAATTTGGCGGATCTGGACCAGCACCTGGCGCGCGCCGGCAATCGGGTAGCCGGAACAACGCCATTCACCGGTAGCGCCTGGAGCGCAACTCCGGTGAATGAACATCACATTGCGGAACCTGCACGTTGAGTGGCATTTCCACACCTGCCGCTGCGGCGATGGAATGGCCACGGTTGCAGTGGTCGTGGCATCTGGCTGCGTTGGCGCTTGTTGTGAGCCTGATCCTGGCGCTGTTTCAAACGGATGTTTCGAATGCGGTCCAGGTTTGGTGGAATTACCCGACTTACTCGCATTGCTTCCTGATTCTACCGATCTCCGGCTGGCTGCTTTGGCGGATGCGGGGTGAACTCGCGCAGCATTCACCGGCTCTTGCGCCGAAATTTCTGTTCGCTGTCCCGGTAATCCTCGTGATCTGGCTGGCGGCGAATTTCGCCACCATCAACGAGGTTCGGCAGTTCGCGGTGATTGCGCTGGTGGAGGTTGCCACACTGGTGCTGCTCGGTCCCTGGGTGTTCAGGGCAGCGCTGTTCCCGATGCTCTATCTGTTTTTTCTGGTGCCATTCGGACAATATCTAATTCCGCCGATGCAGCAATTTGCCACTGCCTTCACCGATGCCGGCCTTTCCCTGCTGAATGTGCCGCATTTCACGCAAGGCACGACGATCGAGCTCACGAACGGGCGCTTTGAAATCGCCGAGGCCTGCGCCGGCCTGCGGTTTTTGATCGCAACGCTCGCCCTTGGTGTTCTCTTCGCGCACATGGCGTATCGCACGTGGCCAAAGGCTGCGCTCTTCATGGCCGCCTGCATTGTGGTTCCGCTGATTGGCAATGGCCTTCGCTGCCTTGGAATTATCGAACTGGCGCATGTGACCAACAATGCGGCGGCCGTGGAAGCAGACCATTTGATCTATGGCTGGCTATTCAATTCGGCAATCCTGCTGGTGCTGATGGTGATCGGGATTCAGTTTCGCGATGAAATCACCGGACCGGCAACTGTGACCGCGCGTGCGGGTGGCAGCGCGTTCTCACCTGTGCGGGTTTCAATAACCGCCGTTGTGACTCTTCTTTGCGTCGCAACGGGGCCCGCCTTTGCAGCGTGGCACGAGGGAAAGCCGCTGGTCATGCATCCGGAAACTGTCACGGCCCAGTTTGGCCTTGATGGCTGGACAGACCGTGCGCTCGGGTCATGGCGCCCGATGTACAACGCCGATTCTGTCCTGATGACGAAACTGGATAGCGGCGGCACTTCGGCCGGTGGTGAGAGGATTGACGCCGCCGTTGCCTATTACGCGCGCAATCGCGACGGGCGGTCCCTGATCGCGACCACAAACCAGCTCTGGGATTTGAGCCGCTGGAATCAGCTTGAGGCAAGCGACGTATCGGCGCGCATTGGATCGGATTCGGTCCGGATGAAGGAGGCCCTCATCACCTCGGGCGTGGAGCAGCGCCTCGTGTGGTGGACTTACTGGATGGACGGGGCCTTCACCACGAGCAGTTTGACGATCAAACTGCGCCAGCTGAAAACCGCCTTTACGGGAAACGAGGCGGCGGCGCTCGTCGCGTTTTCAACGCCGGTTGACGGCGCCATTGAAGACGCGCGGAAGCGTATTCAGACGGGATTGGCGGGATTGACCGCAAAAAAATCGCGGGCCATTGCGGCAAGCCGCAGCATTGTGACCGGCCAGTGAACCGGCACGGAGCCGGTGCATGTGCGGCATAGCCGGCTGGTTCGATACCACCGGGTGCAGTCCGCCCGATCGCGAACTGATTGCCAGGATGACCGGGACGCTTGTGCATCGCGGTCCGGACGGGCAGGGTTTCCACTTCGCGCCAGGAATCGCATTGGGCCATCGGCGGCTCGCGATCATTGATCTCGCCACCGGCGATCAGCCGATGTTCAACGACTCGAAGAGCGTTGCAATCGTTTTCAATGGCGAGATTTATAATTTCCGCGAGTTGCGACAGGAATTGGTCGGGCGCGGTCATCGCTTCAACACCGCGTCCGACACCGAGGTCATCATCCGCGCCTGGGAGGAGTGGCAGGAACGCTGCGTCGATCAGTTGACCGGGATGTTCGCATTCGCTCTTTGGGATGCACCGCAACGAAAGCTGTTTCTGGCACGCGACCGGTTGGGTGAAAAACCACTGTATTATGCGCTGTTGCCGGACGGCGGCCTGATTTTTGGTTCGGAGCTGAAGGCGCTGCTGGTTCATCCCGGCGTTTCGCGTCAGATCGACCCCTGTGCCGTCGAAGATTTTTTTGCGCTCGGTTACGTGCCGGAGCCGCGCACGATTTACCGGAATGTCCTGAAGCTTCCCGCCGCGCACACGCTCACCGTCACGCGTGGGAAACAGGTTCATCTGCATGAGTACTGGAAACCGGCCTCTGTCCCGGGGCATCCGCGGCAAGCTGACGAGGTCGCCGGCGAACTCATTGATCTGCTGGCGAGGATTACGAAATCGCAGTTGGTCGCCGATGTTCCGGTGGGCGCCTTTCTTTCGGGGGGTGTCGACTCCAGCGGCACAGCGGCGCTGATGGCGGAAGCCGCAGCCGGCCCAATTCGCTGCTTCACCATTGGTTTTGATGATCCGCGTTTTGACGAGACGGCCTATGCTGCGGCGGTTGCGAAGCGTTATTCGGCCGAGCACATTGTGCGGCACATGACCGGGACCGAAACGGAATTCGTTTCGGCACTGGCCAGGATTTTTGACGAACCATTTGGCGATAGTTCGGCTCTTCCCAGCTGTTTTCTGATGCAGCTGGCGCGGGAACACGTGAAAGTCGCGCTCTCGGGCGACGGCGGCGATGAGCTGTTCGCCGGCTACCGGAGATACGCCTTCCACCAAAGGGAACAGCGTCTGCGGCACATCATTCCGGCGCCGTTGCGCCGGTTGATGTTCGGCGCATTGGGTGAAGTTTATCCCCGATTGGACCGCGGGCCGCGATTTCTCCGCGCCCGTCACACCTTTCGGGAATTGAGCCTGGACCCTGAACCGGGATTTTTCCTGAATGTGTCGATCACCGAAGACGATGAACGCGCCGCATTGTTCACCGCGGGATTCCGCCGCTCGCTCCAGGGCTACCATTCGTCCGAAGTGATTTCCCGCTATTGGTCCCAGGCCCCCGGCGATGACCCGCTGGCAGTTGCCCAGTATGTGGACCTGAAGACCTGGCTGCCCGGCGACATCCTGACCAAAGTCGATCGTACTGCGATGGCCTTCGGGCTGGAAACCCGCGTTCCGATGCTCGATCACCGCTTTGTCGAATGGGCCCTGGCGCTGCCCGGCAGAATGAAAATTTTCAACGGCACGCAAAAATATGTACTCAAACGCGCCTTCGAACGTCTGGTACCGCGCGACGTTTTGTACCGGCCAAAACGGGGCTTTTCAGTGCCGCTTGCCAGTTGGTTCCGCGGCGCACTTGGCACGGCCTTTCGCCAGGATATCACCGCCCGAAGCGGTCTGGC
>JANWHR010000004.1 GCA_025450355.1 Micropepsaceae bacterium | reverse complement strand
TTCGAGGTGAAGGCCGAGACCCCGGAAGAAGCCTCAAAGCCTGCAATCGACTGCGCCATCTGGTCATAGGTGGCGGCGGCATGGCCCCGATCCGCCGCGCTGAGATGCACCGGTTGCGGATCCTTCGGAGGCGCAGGTCCGGGCGTATTGCAGACCGTCTCCACATCGCTGGGCCATGCAATGGAGAATGCCTGTTGGCCCCAGACCTTTTCGAACAGTGCACGGTAGGGACGCTGCGAGACCCGATAAACCGCGCAGGCCGTATCGGGGAGCGCCATTTCCACCGGATTGACCGGCGGCGACTCGGCCTGTTCGGCGGCGGGATTCCCCAGCCGCAGGCCGGTTGCGCGCATGTCCCAGAAATTGCCGCCGGCCAGCCGTCCGTTCGCCGCGTTCACATGGAGCACCGGCGAGAACGGGGCATAGCCATGCGACTGTGGCTTGCGCAGCCCGAAGCGCGTGCGCACGGAGCCCGGATAAGCGACCGTTGTCCGGTTCAGTTCCGACGATGCGCCGGTGAATCCCGCCTCCGGCAAGTGGCAAAAGGCGCAAGCCTCGTTGTGGTTGACGGAAAGCTCTTTGTCGTAGAGGAGCGCCTTGCCAAGCAGTTGTACCTGATCGGTGCGGTTGTCCGGCGGTTCCGTTACGCGCTGGAGCGTGGCGGCCTCGACGCGGTCCACCTCTGCCTCGATTTCGGCGATTTCTTTCCGCGCCTGGGGCGAGAGCACGCTGTTGACGGGCGGTGACCTGTGCAGACAACCGGGGTTGCCTGGCTGCAAGCTGACCGGGGCAAGACCGAGATGGCCGGCGTATTGGGCAAACGCCGCCTCGCGTTCTTCCCGGGTGAACACGTGATCGGCGACAAACCAGGATGTGCAGGACTCGTTCGCACCGGTATTGAATTCGCGGGTGACACCCCCGGAATTGTTCACCGCCATGATCTCGCGCGTACCGTCCGAATAACGGATTTCGATTCCGTCATTCGTGATCTGGAATTCACCGGTCGGATTCTGCGGATTGCCCGATTTCGCCACGGTGCCTGTCGTGGCGGTGAGAAAGATGAACAGCGTGTTTTCGGGAGCGCCGTTTGGCAGGCTGATTTGGCGCGTCAACTGGCGTTCGGATGGCGTCAAGAGAATTGTTGCGCCTTCGACCGAGACCAGCTTCTTGCCCATGATCTGATCGAATGAGGCGAGAACGTCGTTGGGGGCAGCCGAAATTGCCGTGCTCGCCACACCCGCCGACAATGCCGCAGCGACGAAGGATTTTGTTGCAAAACGCACGCGCAACCTCCAACGAAGGCAACGCGGCCAGCCTAGCCCCGGTCATGCATCACCGCAATTCACAACCGGCAACGTCGTTGCGAAACCGTATCCAAACTGTTCTGACCGTTGTGGTTGCCGTTCCCGGACTGCTGCAGTGCGCCAACCCGGTCAACCTGGCGGGAAGCGATGCGTCCAAGGAGGTCACCTTTTTCTGCCGGGCCGGAAAATCGATCGAGGCGCGCTTCTACCCGCAAGATGACACGCGCGTTGATCTGAAGCTTTCCGATGGACGCAATCTTTCCGTTCCTCACGCGATCTCCGCCGACGGCGCGCGCTACGCAACAGCGGATGAGAGCTTCGTCTTCTGGAACAGGGGCCGGACGGCCTTCATCACGGAAGGGTCTCCGGATCGGGAAACCTACAGCGATTGCGTAGAGGAGCACGCGGCGAATTAGGCGCGTGGGGGAAGGATCGCGATGGCGTCTATCTCCACGAGGTATGCGGGATCGGCGAGGCGCACGACCTGAACCAGCGTCGAGGCGGGCAGCGTCGCCTTGTTAAAAGTCGCGGCGCGCACGTCGCGATAGATATCGGCGTTCTGCTCGATATCGGTGACATAGGTTGTGAGCCTCACGACGTTGTCCATGCTGCCGCCAACCGATGCGAGCGCCGCCCGGATATTCGCATAGGCCTGTGTGATCTGGGCGCGGAATCCCTGCGCGGGTTTGTTGTTCGCATCCACGCCCGTCTGCCCGGCGACAAAGACGAGCCGATGCGGACCGTTGACTTCGACCACCTGGCTGTAACCTGTCGGCCGATTCATTCCGGGCGGATTCGAGTGCCGCACATTCGTCACCGGTTGCGCCTGTGCGGATGCCGGTACGGCGGCGCCGGCAGCAGCCACGGCCGTTGCCGCGGTCACAAAATCACGGCGCGATGAGGACCGCTGGCGCGAGGCGCCGGAGTCATCCTGAGATGTCATGACCGTGTCTCCTTTGAGTCATTTGGGCTCGTTGATCGTGCTCACATGGGCCTCGACGACGTGCCAGCCGTCCGGAAACCGCACCCAGGTCTGCGTCTGGCGCCCCACTCTGCCCGGCTGGTTGGCGCGATAAGTCAGCGTAGAGGCCACCGCGAAATCGCGGCCATAAGTGGTAATGACGGTTTTTGAAAGGGTCCGCGGCGGATCGAGTGGGCGCGCCGCCGCGCGAAAGCCTTCGATAGCCTTGTAACCGTAAAGGTTTTCCGCCTGACCATAGCGAATGGTGCGCGGATCGTTCCAGAACGTGTTGTTCAACACACTGATTGCCCCGGAATTGACCGCATTGTTGTAGCGGTCGTAGGCGGCCTGCACCTCGGCAACCACATCGGGCAGGTCGATCTCCGGCCCTTTCCCCGCGGCACGCGGTTGAGCCAGGACGGCTTCTGCGCTGATCGCCAGCGCGATGATCGCGATCAAACACGACTTCATTTTGGCCTCCGGCCGATGCGTAACGTACCCGGCGCGCTTCGCGCCACTTCCCGCGCAAGCGGGGGCAGAGGGGCTCTACGCGGATATGGGGCGGTGCGACTTCAGGAATGAACGGACCTGGCGCACCGCGATGGGAATCAGCTCTTTGGGTTGTTTCCAGGGGTACATACTGACTTCGGCATTGGGCGCCAGCATTGCCGCTTCCATCGCGACCCGATAGGGATGCGCCGGAATATCATCGGGCAGGATTAAAACGGGTGTCTGGCACTGGCGGACGAAATCGCGCGTCACCGTGTACACGAAGTCGGGGTGGCTCATGTACATGTTGGCGAGATATCTCTGCACCCCGTCCATGGTGATCTCGGGCCGGCGTTTCACCAACTCCGGGCCCCAGCCCATCATGTTGCCATCATAGGAAAGCGTGGGCATTTCCGGGCGGAAGCCGCTCGGCTGCGCCAATACCGCGGCGACGATGCGATCGGGCGCGCGTTTCAGAAGATTCCAGATCAAAGGACCGCCGATGCAAAAGCCGATCACCATGAATTTGTTGATGCCGAGGTGATCCATCAGGTCGAGCTGGTCGTCGGTATGCGAATCCCACGGCCGGTCGATTTCGAGCGGTCCGGCGGACTGACCGGCATTGGCGTTGCGCAGATCCTGCGAGACGCAACGGAAATCGCCGGCAAATTCCTTGAAGGGATCAAAAGGCCCGTTGTGCAGGCTGGCGAGCACCGAATTCAGCCCGCCGCCCGGGATGCAGAGCAGCGGGAAACCCGTTCCGCCCTGATCTTCGTAATGGGTGCGGACGGGACCCTTGTCGAAGAACGCGGTACCCGCAGCCGCCCGGGCATTCTGCGCGGCAAACTCCGTCACCACAGTCGCTGTTGCGATGATGTTGCGTCTGGCCGGATCCATCGGAGCGCCTCCCCATATGGCTGGCCCCAAATATATCACGTCCGGCCCTGACATTCAGCGCATGAATTGGGAACTTTTGGCTGACTCGCGCGTATTGCCGGGCTTTGGGGGACGGAGCGGCGTGTCGGGCCGCGCACGGGGATGGGGGAGCGTGACAGGGAAGGGTGAGACCTGCGTCTGGCGGCGCGCGCCGCCACGGGGACAGATCCGGCGTGCCGGGCAATATCCCGCGGTCCTTGCTGCACTGGTTCTGGTGACCGCGCCCAAAAGTGCCGGCGCGCAGACATTGGCTGCGGAATCGATCGAGAATCTCCAGCATCTGTCGATCGATGAACTGGCCAATCTCCAGATCACCTCGGTGTCGAAACTTCCGGAATCGCTGCAAAACGCACCCGCGGCCATTTATGTCATCACCCATGACAACATCATCCGCTCCGGCGCGCGGCGCATTCCCGACATGCTGCGGCTGGCGCCCAATCTGGAGGTATTCCAGACCAGTCCGACGAACTGGATCGTCACCTCGCGCGGGCTCTCCGGGAATTCGGCGGCACAGAATTTCTCGAACAAAATCGAAGTGCTAATCGATGGGCGCACGGTCCATGACCCGCTGTTTTCCGGCGTCTATTGGGACCAGCAGGATGTACTGCCGGAGGATATCGAGCGGATCGAAGTGATCAGCGGGCCGGCCGCGACGCTGTGGGGCGCGAACGCCGTGAACGGGGTGGTCAATATCATCACCCGCAAAGCGGGCGACACCCAGGGTGGTTACGCGGCGCTGTCCGGCGGAAATCAGGAATCGGATGCGGCCGTGCAGTATGGCGGGCGTGTTGGCGAGAACTTCGCCTACCGCATTTACGCCGAAGATTTCTACGAACGCGGATTCGAGACTCAGATGCGCAACGGAGCCCATGACGGCTGGACGAAACCGCAGGGCGGTTTCCGCCTGGACTGGACGACAGGGGACGACGCCGTCACAGCCGAAGGGGACGTCCAGTGGGGGCATGAGCAACAGGGCGGTACGCCGGCGCTGGATGTGCAGGAAAAAAACCTGGAATTCACCTGGCAGCACAGTGTCAGCGCCGATTCGAGCCTGCAGCTGCTGGGCTATGTGGATGAAGTCGATCATTCGAACACGGGCTCGAGCGGATCGTTTTCCGCCACCAACTATGATGTCGAGGCGCAGTACGACTTTGCGTTGGGGCGCTGGAACCACTTTCTTTTGGGCGCGGGGAATCGCGTCACGCCCTATCGGATCAATCCGGAGATCGGGCCGGCGACGTCGCTGCTGTTCCAGCCGGCGAGCCGGACGCTGAATCTCGCCTATGTCTTCGCGCAAGACACGATGACGCCGGTGCAGAATTTGAACGTCATCCTGGGACTGAAGATGGAGGACGATCCGTATTCGGGCTGGAGTCCCCTTCCCGATCTGCGGCTGGCCTGGACG
>JANWHR010000003.1 GCA_025450355.1 Micropepsaceae bacterium | reverse complement strand
GCGCATCAAAGGGCGAACCATTCGGAACCAGAAGGATTTCCGCGCCAGTTTCTCCCAGGCATTCGACGACATCCGGCGACCAGATGTCTTCGCAGACCGGAACGCCAATGCGAATGCCACGAACATTCAGCGGTCCCGGCATCGGCCCCGGCGCAAACACGCGCTTCTCGTCGAATACGCCGTAATTGGGCAGATTGTTTTTCAGCGTCAGCATTTGAATCATGCCGGCGTCCAGCAGCGCCACCGCGTTGTAGAGGGCGCCATCCTTCCGCCAGGGCGTACCCACCAGCACCGCCGGGCCGCCATCAGCCGTGTCCTTCGCCAACTCTCCGACGGCGGCCATGGCTTCGTCCTGAAATGCGGGCTTCAGCACCAGGTCTTCGGGCGGATAGCCGCAGATGAACAGTTCGCTGAACAGGATCAAATCGGCGCCACTGCCGGCCGCAGCGGCGCGCGCTTTTCTGGCGCGGATCAGGTTTGTTCGAAAGTCTCCCAAAACGGGATTTAACTGCGCCAATGCAATGGAAAAGCGATTCGGAGCCATGGTTCCGTTTAACGCAGAACCAGAGGCACCGCTTCAGTTTTTTGGCACTTATGCCAGACGGCGCAGGGCTTGCCGTCTGCGGCTCACCACCGCCGGGATCAGCGCGTCCTCGATCATCAGCGCCGTTTCCAGAGCGCGCAATGCCTCTTCGGGGCGGACCAGCACCGGCGCACCGGCGCGAACCGCGTCGGTAAATCCGGTCACCGATTCCGCCAATGGATCCGGTGAATCGCCCAGCGTCAGTTCATGGCCAGTGGTATTGAGGATTCCACGCGTCAGGAAATCGAGACAGATTTCTCCACCATCCGCATAGATCAGGCGCAGCGACCTCCAGCGCTCGCGCGAGGCGCGATCGGCAATCAGGCGTACCGTGGCCCCGGCCTCAAAATCGAGTTCCGCCGTGGCCTCATCATGGGACGGTCCGTACAGAAAACTGCCCGTCGCCCGCACCCCGGCTATTCCGCCTGGCAATAGCGCGTGCACCAGGTCGAGGTCGTGGATCATGAGATCCAGCACAACGGAAACGTCGGTTCCGCGCCCGGTCCACGGGCCTTTGCGGACGCATTCGATGCTCACTGGCAATTCCCGGATAGCCAGCAAACCGGTCTTCGCGATGACGTACCGCTCCTGATGCCCGACCGTCAGCACGAGGCCGCGTGAGCGCGCGAGAGCGATCAGGCGCTGCGCCTCTGCGCTTTCTGTTGCAAACGGCTTTTCCACCAGCACATGCGCACCAGAGGCCAGGAAATTCGCCACGATGTCGGCATGCGTAATGGCGGGAGAGCAGATGCTGACCACATCCACATTACCGAGCAGTTCCCGCCAATCCGCCACTGCCGATACGTGCAGTTGGCGGGTCAATGTCGCGCGCGCCTGAGGATCGGGATCGGCGACCGCTACCAGATCGACTCCGGCAATTTCACGGTATTTCGCGGCATGATGGCGGCCAAATACCCCGCCCCCGACGACCGCAGCCTTCAGCACCGGCTGCGAGGGTAATGTATGGATGTTCAAACGCCCCCCGAACGAAACGCGATTCGTCATGAGAGCAGTTGGAGCCAAGCTGACGTTGGGCGCCACTCATAAGATGTTTCGGAATATTTCAGTTATGGTTAATGCGTTGGTTCCACTTGATTTTTCGGTCAGGCCAAGTTGCTTTTGGGCGGACGGAACTGAAGGGGACGTTCCTCGCGAAGGGCCTCGGCGACCAGGAATGAGAGATCGATCGCCTGACTCGCATTCAGCCGCGGATCGCAATGCGTGTCGTACCGGCTCGCCAAATCCCGCTCGGAAATGTCCTGCGGACCTCCCAGGCATTCGGTGACATCCTTGCCGGTGAGCTCGAGGTGAATCCCGCCGGCATGCGTGCCCTCAGCGCGATGAATCTCGAAAAAACCGCGCACCTCCTTCAGCACCCGGTCGAACGGCCGTGTCTTGTATCCGGTCGAACATTTGATGGTGTTGCCGTGCATCGGATCGCAGGACCATACGACATTGCGACCCTCGCGCGTGATCCGTCTCAGCATCCGCGGGAATTGTTCCCCGATTCTGTCCGCGCCGAAGCGGCAGATCAGCGTCAGCCGCCCGGGCCTGTTTTCGGGGTTCAGCAGATCGATCAGCTGCAAGAGTTCGTCTTCCGCCAGCGAAGGACCGCATTTTAGGCCGATGGGATTTTTGATTCCGCGGCAGAATTCCACATGCCCACCATCGGGTTGCCGCGTCCGGTCACCGATCCAGAGCAGATGGGCCGATGTGCAATACCAATCCCCACTGGTGGAATCGATCCGGGTCAGTGCCTGCTCATAGCCGAGGAAAAGCGCCTCATGGCTGGTGTAAAAATCAGTCGAGCGGAGCTGCGGGACAAGGTCCGGGGTGACTCCGCAGGCTTCCATGAAAGCAAGCGACTCGCCGATCCGGGCCGACAAAGCGCGATAGCGCTCGCTGGCCGGCGAACCCTCGATGAAGTCGAGCGTCCAGCGATGCACATTGTGCAGGTCGGCATAACCGCCGGTGGCAAACGCCCGCAGCAGATTGAGCGTGGCCGCGGACTGGCCATAGGCCTGGAACAGCCGTTCCGGATCCGGTATCCGGCCTTCGGCGTCAAACTCAAGGCTGTTGATGTTGTCGCCGCGGTATGATGGCAGCGTGACGTCGCCCTGTGTCTCGGTCTCCTCGGATCGGGGCTTTGCGAACTGTCCGGCAATGCGCCCCACTTTCACAACCGGCATTCCGGCGGCAAAGGTCAGGACGACAGCCATCTGAAGAATGACCCGGAACGTGTCGCGAATATTGTCGGGGTGAAATTCCGCAAAGCTCTCCGCGCAATCCCCACCCTGAAGAAGGAAAGCCTTGCCGGCCGAGACCTGCGCAAGCACCGACATCAGGTTCCGCGCCTCGCCGGCAAACACCAGCGGCGGATAAGACTTCAGGCGCGACTCGACGGCAGCCAAAGCTGCGGCATCCGGATATTGCGGCACCTGCCGGATTGGCCTTTCGCGCCAACTGCCAGGGCTCCACGGTGCAGTCATGGTACTCTCCAACACGCTTTCCCGCCATTCGCGGCGGGAACGCGCGGATATAGGGGATGCGGGTGAGCTTCGCCAGCCCCCGGCTAACCGGCCTCTTCAGGCGCATTCTCGGGCACGTGGCGCTGCCAGTTCGTCTGCCAGGAAACTTCGAGATAGTCAGGCTCGAACCCCGCGGCAACGGCAAGCCTTTTGCCGTCGAGAATGGTCAGCCCCTGCGGCCCATACTCCAGAAACTGAAGCGCGCGCATCTGCTGCAAAATCCGGTTGACGTAAGGCACTGTAAGACCGGTACAATCCGCGATGTGCTGCTGGGTCAAAGGCAAGTGAACGTCATCATCGGGGCTCGCCAGACTCATGCGGGCCCTGCGTTCGAGCTCCAGAAACAAATGCGCAATGCGCTGAAAGGCGGGGCGGCGGCCCAGATTGACCGCCCATTCGTAATGAATCGCGCCGTCCTTGACCGCCGTCAGAAGGAAGGCGGAAGCGAGCCGTGGAAATTCCTGCTGCGTCGCTTCGAACATGTTGTGCGAAATCTGGGCGATCGAGGCATTCGTCAGCGCCTGGCAGGAATAGAGCGAGCGCCGGTACAACAGCGACTCGATCCCGAATACTTCGCCCGGCAGGCGAAAGTTCAGGACCTGTCTTCCCCCGTCTTTCAGCTGGCGAAAAAGCTGAACCCAACCGGACAGCACGAGAAAAATACTGTCACACGGCCGGTGTTCGTCCAGCAGTTTTCGCCGGGCGGCCAACTCGACCGGTGAGGCCAGCAGCGCGAGCAGATAATTGCGGCCCTGCGGCGTCAGATCGATGAGTTCACTGAGCCTGCGAAATGCCGGGCTATCCTGCACGATCCTGACCGCGTTCCGGGGAGCGCAAACTATAGATTAAAGCTTTATTCATCCAGAGGAAACAACGGGGCGATCCGGCTGGGCATTCCGTACACGAAAGTTCCCGCTGATTCCGTGAGGGCAGCAGATGCTGCCCGGACGAAGGTGGCGAAACGAAATCAGTGATGACGATTTACTGGGCCGGCGCCGGTGTTGCAGAGGTGATGAGGCGCGTTCCCGCGTCCAGCCTATCGGCACAGGAGTCCAATGCTGCGGCAGTCAATCCGATGTAGCGATCCACGTCATTCCAGCGCCCGTCCTCAATCGCCTCGCGGATTCCGGGAAGGGTTTTGGCGGAATAGCCGGTGAGGTGGCCCGGCGCATACATCAGGTTCCGGTACCATGGCCTTCCGGGAAGCCCGATCTCCGGCGCAACGGCCTGGTCAGCCTCACGGCTGATGTCGAACAACTCGGCGGCCATACTGTCCGGCACGGAACGGCCCCGTGCGGCAAGCGCCGCATCGAAGTCACTCGCGCTTTTCTTCAGCCGGCCAACAGCCGAATCCAGCCGCGCGAAATCGAACCGCGGCACGGGCTTCAGCACAGCAGGGCTGTCTTTCATCCGGGTTGGATCGGCCGCCAGGCGATAGATGTGGTGCGCCATTAAGCGTGCCTGCGCACGGGCCGCGTCACGCCGCCCGGTTGCGAGGCTTTTGACCTCATCAACCCAGGTTGAAACGGCATCGGCAAAACCGCGGTAGCGTTCCAGCGGCAGGCGCGCATCCGCCAGACGCAGGACCATATGCCCGGCCAGTTTTGCCAACGTGGGCGCGTAGCGAAATCCGGGATCAGCGAAACGGTTGTAATAGCGCCAGGTGTCATAGGCAGAGTGATAGACGCCGCCAACATCGCCTTCCCCGCCAAAACCAATATGCAAAACAGCCGTACCCAGATGATCGAGAAAGGCGGTGTAGTCCGACCCCGAGCCGAGCGCATAGACAGGAATGTCGCGCTCCGGATTGGCCGCAGTGTCGGCCAGCTGATGCTCGTATTCACCGGCATCCGGACCGCTGCCGGCCAATTCCAACTGCGCACGTTTGCGTTCGAGCACCGAAACGCCCGTTTCCGGATCGGCAATTCCGGCGGCAGCACCATTCACCAGATGCTGCAGAGACGGGCTTCCTCCGGCATTCAGGAAGCCGCGGCCGTTGGTGTCGGAATTGATATAGGCAACCGCCTTCTGTTTCAGTTCGGCTGCATGCGTTTCGACCCATTCCGTCGAACCAACCAACCCTGGCTCTTCCGCATCCCAGCTGAGGTAGATGATCGTGCGTTTGGGCCGCCAGCCCTGTTGCACCAGAGCGCCGATCGCTTTGGCTTCCGCAAGCAACGACACCTGTCCGCTCATCGGATCGGAGGCGCCAAACACCCAGGCATCGTGGTGATTGCCGCGCAGGATCCACTGATCCGGTTATTTGGC
>JANWHR010000002.1 GCA_025450355.1 Micropepsaceae bacterium | reverse complement strand
GATCTTCGCCGAAACTCCAGTCGTAAAGGAATTTGCCGTTGTCATCGAAGACCTGCACACGATGATTGCCGCGATCATTCACGAAGACGCGCCGCGTCTGCGGATCGACGGCGATTCCATGCACATTGTTCATGTAGCCGGGGCGCTTCTCATTCGGCGTTGAGCCCTTCTGTCCCCATGCCAGCAGGAATTTACCATCCTTGTCGAATTTGGCCACGCGCGTGCCGTTGTATCCGTCCGCGACAAACATCGTGCTGTCCGGCAGCCAGGCGATATAGGTCGGACGGTTGAAATGCGTACCGTCGGCGCCTTCCACGGTTGGCGTGCCAATCGTTTTTACCAGCTGCTTTCCATCATGCGTGAATTCATAGATCGCATGCATATGGTCATCGACGACCCAGACGTGCTTTTCCGGATCATAGGGATTGATGGTCACGAAATGCGGGCGCTTCAGAATTTTATCCCACTGCGTCCAACGCTCGATGATGGCGCCCTTGGAATTGACGACCACAATGCAGTTTTCCCAATTCGCGTCGACGCCGAGCGTCCCGTAATACAGCCGCATGCCGTCTTTCGGGTCCTGCCCGGTACCGCCGGCCGCCGGAGGCGACGATACAGTCGCGTCGCGCCAGGGTAGGCGGCCGATCGGGAACAGGATGCTCGGCCCGAATGCGTCCAGCTTCTTCGTTTCCGGCCGTTTGATGTTTGGAAGTTCGCCGCGCTGGAGAATTAAGATTCGATACGGGCTTTCGGCAAAAATGCTCTGACCGGCGCCCCAGGTCCATTTCTCATTACCCGGAAGGGTGCTGATGTCCTTGGGCCAACCCTTCACCACATTATAGGCGCCAAACATGTCCTGCCCGCCGACGGCGCCGGGGAATACCGCAAAACCGTCTCCCGGGCGCGCCGCCTCGACTGCAGCGCTGTGCTGCGCGAGTTCAAATCCGCCAATTCCGCCCAACAGAATTGTCAGTACCGCCAGATGAGTCTTCCGCACGCGTCATTCCTCCCTACAGTCGCCTTGATCAGAAAGCGTTCGTCCGTATCGCAAAAAACCGCGCCGGTGTCACGGCGCCATCGCTGCTTCCCAATAGCGCAGGTCCACATACTTGCTTAAGGTCCGAAGCAGCCGGCGTTCTGCCGCATGGTGCGACCGAAGCTCAAGCACCTTCTGTGCCCCCGCTTCATCGATCCGGCCGTCGCGAAAAAAACCCCGTCCGGCTGAAAACATTCGCGCATGGCCGGCGCGGGCCAGGCCGGAAGTCATTCCGGGGACGTTGTGCTCCAGGATCGCGCAGCCTTCGGTTGTGTTGGCCGGATCGCAGAGCCAGCGGAGCGCGGCGACATAGGTACGGATAAACCCCCGAACCAAATCCGGATGCGCTTCGGCCCAGCTACGCCGGGTCGCGGCAACATTGCCCTGATAGGGTCGCGCAACGGGTGCGATGATGCGCAGACCCCGCTCTTCCGCGAGCAGATCATACGGCGTGGACAACAGCGTCGCCGCACAGCCGCCACGGCAGAGATCGGCGAATCGCTGCGCCATGCCGCCGATTCTGAAAAGGCTGTAATCTTCGCGTTTCAACCCCGCCTGCTCCAGCAGATCGAACAGCACGAATGCATAGCCGGTCGTCGCGGCGTCCACAGACAGGCTGCGGCCACGCAGCTCCTGAACCCGCCCGATCTTCGCCTGTGCAACCAGGGAAAGGAAGCTGTCGTCACTGCCGAGGAAGGCGAAGAACTCCGGTTGTGGACCGATCGGCGCTTCGCCCTGACCTTCGACATAGGCCACAACATTGTCGAACGCAGTCATCGCGATGTCGCAATCGGCCGCAGCCAGTCCTGTCATCTGTGCCACCGATCCGGTGGTTTCCTGCAATTCTGGTGCAATCCGCTCGCGGGCAAAGAATTGTTTTTCAATGCCAACGAACAGCGGCCAGTTGAAGCCACCGGGAAACACATTCACCCGGAGTGGGATTGATGTCACGCAGGTCGGGCCATGCGCTCAGGCTTTAGTGCGAGGACGAGTAGCACGGCAACCAGGCAGCTGGCACAGAGTTGCAAATCACCCGCCACCGCCCAGCCGAATGTCGCGGCGAGCCAACCGATGGCGTAGCCGGCAACGGATGCTGCCGCGTAAAAGCTGGTAACAAACACGCCCGAGGCACGGCCGGACAGCGCCTGTTGCAGCGCTTTCACGTGGCAGGCCGCAAGATTGACATAGATCGCGCCACTGAAGATCACGCCGAAAGCAAAGGCGAGCGCCGCCTGCACGGCAAAATCCGCCGGTCCGTTGAACAACAGGAAGCCGATCAGCGCCGCCACCAGAAAGCTCAATCCCAGTACCAGCCGCATCTCGAACCGGTCGCCCAGCCATCCTCCCCCGACCGATACCAATACGCCGAGGCCATAGATGCTCATGATGCCGCCCGCGTCGCCAGCAGAGAAGTGCAGTTGCCGGCGCAAATACGTCGGGTACATGCCGAGGAAGCCGAAAATCGCCAGCCCGGCCAGACAACTGAGCAACACCAGCAACACGGTGTTGCGGTTGAGCAGATGCTGTTCGCCGCCGGCCGTGACCGCGCGCTTTGGACCCAAAGCCGCCGGTGCGCGGGCCACGTCCCGTGCGGCGAGCGCGACCAAAGCCATCAGCGCAAAACCAATCAGACCAAAGCCGATCATCGGCACGCGCCAGCTTCCGGAGGCTGTCAGCAGGGCGGCCCCCAGCAGGGGGCCCAGTATCGCGCCAGCGCCAAAGGAACAGTTCAGTGCCCCGACTGCGGCGCCGCGGAATTGCGCAAAATGGCCGGATACGATCGCGAGCAAGGCGGTGAGCTGCATTGCTTCCCCGACGCCCGTCAGCGCGCGGAACGCCAGCATGTCCGAAAAGCCGGACGCGTAAACGGTCACAATGGTTGCCGCGGAGAAGATCAACAGGCCCGCCTGCGCGACCGATTTCGGCGCAAAGCGCGACATCAGATAACCGGCCGGCATTCCCGACACGGCCATGCCGACCGTAAACACGGTGGACATCAGCCCCGCTTCGGGAAGAGCGAAGCGGTATTCGCGCGCGACCTCGGGCAAAATCAGCGGGAACAGCGCGCGATCCATCGCATTGACCGCATAAGAAACAATCAACACCGCAATGCCAAACAAAGCCGCGTTGCCCGAACTCGTCAGCGCGACATGTTGCCGAACGGGCTGAGCGCCACTGTCGCTCAAGCCGCGGCGACCGTTCTCTCCCCCCGTTTACGGGGGGAGTGGATCGCGCTTTGCGCGAGACGAGGGGGGCCACTGCGCTGCCGGCTCACCGGCGCGGCCAATTCCCGCGAACGCGAAAGATGCCGCCGGTTCACCGCCGCCCCGCCTCCTCCATGTACCAGTCCAGGATGTGTTCGCCGGTCCAGAACAGAACGTCGGGAAACCCGCGCATGTGCTGCAGCGCCTCGCGAAAATAGCGCAGCCGGTGCGGCGCGCCCATGATGTAGGGATGCACGACCAGGGCCATGATGCGCGCCGAAGCGGCCGAATCGCGATAAATCTGGTCGAACTGATCGATCGCGCGGCTGCGGTATTCGGCCGCGGCATGATGCTGGATCAGCATCATCGCAACATCGTTGCATTCCTGCGTGTACGGAATATTGGCGATCTCGCGCGTCCGTGTTTTCAGGCGTACCGGCTGATCGTCCAGGACCCAGTCGGCGACATAATCAAAGCCCTCTTCCGCGAGAATGTCCGGGGTTTCCCAGGTTTCTGTGAGGCCCGGTCCCAGCCAGCCCCGCGGCGCCCGGCCCGTGAAACTACGGATCGCATCGCGTGTGCGGCCAATGTCTTCGCGTTCGTCTTCCACCTTCTGCATATTCTTTTGCGTAAAACCGTGGCCGATGAACTCCCACTCCCGGTCGAGACCGGCGCGCGCGATGGGTTCGTATGTCCGGATGGCGGAGCCATTGATCGCCAGAACCGCGGGAATTTTCAGCTCGTCAAAAACCTCGACAAAGCGCCAGAAACCCACGCGGTTGCCATATTCGTGCCAGGCCCAGTTGGGGATGTCGGGCATCGGTGAACCGCCCGCAGGTGGAGTCAGCACGGTCCGGGGCATGGTCTCCAGCGGACTCCATTCCTCGATGTTCACGATCACCCACACGGCCATTCTTGCGTCGCCAGGGAGTGACAACCGCGGACGCTCCGTGATCGGCGAGTAGGCAATGCGTTCCCCGGGCAGCATCCGCGTCATTGCGCATTGGCCCGTTCGCGGGCGGCATTCACGGCATCGGCGCAGCGGTTGCAGAGATCATCGTGCTCCGGATTTCTGCCGACTTCCGGCAGGATCATCCAGCAGCGGGCGCATTTGCTTCCAGGCGCATGCTCAAATACGACTCCCGCGCCGGCCAATTCCGGCAGGCTGAAAGCGCCATCCGGCGGGGAGCCATGCACGATGCGCGCCGCCGATGTGATGCAGATTTCCGCAAGGTCATGCTCACCGATCAGCGCGGCATTGCGTTCATCTTCGACGTAAAGCACCGGCGCCGCCTCGAGACTGGCGCCGATGACATGATCCTTTCGCGCAATCTCGAGCGCGCCGGTGACCACACGCCGCAGCGCGCGCACTCGCATCCAGGCCGCAACCAGCGTCTCGTTCGCCCAATCCGGCGGGATGTCCGGAAACAGCTCCAGATGCACGCTGGTCTCGCCGCCAAAGCGCGTGGTCCAGGCTTCTTCCATGGTGAAGCAGAGCAACGGCGCCAGCCGCGTGACAACATGGCGGAACAGCGCATCCAGGACTGTCCGCGCCGCGCGCCGCCGCGCGCTGTCCTTCGCGTCGCAGTAAAACACATCCTTGCGGATGTCGAAATAGAAAGCCGAAAGATCATTGGTCGCGAAATTGAACAGGGTCGAATAGACCCCATTGAAATCGAATTCCGCATAGGCGTCGCCAACCTCTGCACAGATCACCGCGAGGCGCGCGAGCATGTAGCGTTCAAGCTCCGGCATATCCCGGTGCGGCAGACGTTCTTCGGCCGCGAAACCCTGCAAATTCCCAAGCATGAACCGGATGGTGTTGCGCAGGCGCCGATAGGCATCCGCGGCAGCCTTGATGATTTCCGGGCCAATCCGCAGGTCCTCGGTGAAATCGGAGGACGCAACCCAGAGGCGCAGGATTTCTGCGCCATTCTGTTTCATGATGTTTTGCGGCGCGACGGAGTAGCCGAGCGATTTGGACATTTTTCGCCCGTGCTCGTCGAGCACGAAGCCATGCGTCAGCACGCCATCATAAGGGGCCCGTCCGCGCGTGCCGCAGGATTCCAGCAGCGATGACTGAAACCAGCCGCGATGCTGGTCGGAGCCTTCCAGATAGAGGTCCGCCCGATCCTTTTGCGGCCAAAGTGGATCGGCCGGATTTTCCACGACGAATGAATGGGTCGAGCCGGAATCGAACCAGACATCGAGGATGTCGCGCACCGGCTCGTAATCATCCGCGTGATGTTCCTGTCCGAGGAAACGCGCCGGCGGCCATTCAAACCAGGCATCCGCACCTTCGGCTTCAAAGGCATCTGCGATGCGCGCGTTCACCGCGTCATCGCGGAGCAACTGTCCCGTGCGGCGGTTTACAAATATCGCAATCGGTACGCCCCAGGCGCGTTGCCGCGACAGCACCCAATCGGGTCGTTCGCGCACCATGGCCGCGATCCGGTTTTCCGCCGCGCGCGGATACCAGCGTGTCGCCGCAATCGCGCCGAGTGCCAACTCGCGCAAGCTGGCCTCACTCGAGCCGGGGAAGGGTTGATCGATCGCCACGAACCACTGGGGGGTGGCGCGGAATATCACCGGCGCCTTGGACCGCCAACTGTGCGGATACTGGTGGCGGATGCTGCCCTTGCCCAGCAAGGCGCCAGCGGCGATCAGCTCCGAAATAACCCAGCCATTCGCATCGCCATCCTTGCCCGAAGCAGTCATGATCTTCTTGCCGGCAAACAGCGGTACGTTGGGCAGGAATGATCCGTCCTCGCCGACGAGCGTTGGAATTTCCAACCCGTGAGTGCGCGCCAGGGCAAAATCGTCCTCACCATGTGATGGCGCGGTATGGACGAAACCTGTCCCCGTGTCGGAGGTGACATGCGCGCCTTCGAGCAGTGGCACATCGAACTCATAGCCCTTGCCGTGCAACGGATGACGGCAGATCCAGCCGCCCGGATCTACGGTCGTGACTGGCTCCAGCGATAGCCTGCATTGCCGTGCGACTTCGTGGTGCAGACAGGCTGCGAGCACCAACCCTTCGCCAGGGACAGCAAAGCTGCCCTCCTCGGCCGAAATCACCCGGTAAAGCTTGTATTCGAGATCTTTGGCATAGGCGATCGCACGATTGGCGGGAATGGTCCACGGAGTGGTCGTCCAGATGACGACAGACAGGTGGGATAGTCCTCTCGCGTTGGCCGGCAGACTGGCCGTTTCGAGCCACAGGGGAAATCTAACATAAATCTGGGGTGAGGTTTTCTCGCGATATTCTACTTCCGCTTCGGCCAAAGCGGTCTTTTCCACCGGCGACCACATCACCGGGCGCGATCCGCGATAAAGCAGGCCGTTCATCAGGAATTTGTGCAGCTCGCGCGCGATCTGCGCTTCCGCCGCATACGCCATTGTGGTGTAGGGATGCTGCCAATCGCCGATGCACCCCAGCCGCTTGAACTGCTCGCGCTGCACATCGATCCAGTGCGCGGCAAAATTCCGGCAGTCGTTCCGCAGATCGGCGATCGGGACCTCATCCTTCGAGTGTCCGCGCTCGCGATAGCCTTCCTCGATCTTCCATTCGATCGGCAGGCCATGGCAGTCCCAGCCGGGAATGTAGGGCGCATCAAACCCCGTCATCTGGCGCGAACGCACCACAAAATCCTTCAGAATCTTGTTCAGCGCCGTGCCCATGTGGATGTCGCCATTGGCATAGGGCGGACCATCATGAAGCACGAACAGCGGCCGGCCTTTGCTTTGCGCCCGCAGCTGCGCGTAAAGGCCCATCTCACCCCAGCGCTTCAGCCATTGCGGTTCGGTTTCCGGCAGGCCAGCCTTCATCGCAAAGGATGTCGAAGGCAGAAACAGGGTCGCACGGTAATCCCGTGCAGGAGATTTGGATTGATCGGACTTCGGCATCGGTTTCGGAATCAAATGGCGCGGAAGGGCAGGGACCTGCTTCTAACCCAGAAAGCGCCGCCAGTGAAACCGGCCCAAACTGGAATCGCCACGGGCGCAAAGCTAATATTCTGCGGGGCGATGTCCCGGGGAGGGTTTCGTGCGCGGCATTTCCGGTTTCAGACCATTCGTGAGTAGTGGCGCAATGATGGCAATCTGCTGCGCCGTTGGCATCAGCGAGGCCGCAGCTCCGCCGGAGCCCAGTGCCGGCGGGCGGCAAAAGCCGCCGATGACGTTTTTCGTGACCAGCGTTGGGCTGCCCGGCGGAGCCAATCTTCACGGGCTGACCGGTGCGGATGCGCATTGCCAGGATCTGGCCCGCAACGCCACCGGCGACCGGACCCGCGTCTGGCAAGCCTATCTGAGCGCGCAGGAACGGCCCGGCCAGCCCGCGGTGAATGCGCGTGATCGCATCGGCAAAGGCCCATGGTACAACGCGGCAGGTGTGATGATCGCGAAGGATGTGGACGATCTCCACGGCCCAGAGGCGAACATCAACCAGGCCACAAGCCTGAACGAGCTCGGCGAGGAAACGCCAGGGAACGCTGCTCCGCAGGACCCGCGCGACCAATCCTGGGCCTATATGGAGGCGCATCCATTCTCAATCCGGCATGAAATTCTCACCGGTTCCCAAAAGGACGGACGCGCATTTCCCCCCGATCGCGATCACACGTGCAACAACTGGACCAGCGAGGATGAAGGAAATTCACCCAATCGCGCGCGGTTCAACACGGGCCCCGGCGCGGAGATCGGAAAGTCGGACGGCATCGGGTCGTGGAATTCTTTCGGGATCAGCGGTGGCTGCTCGCATGAAGCGCTGGCGCGCAGCCACGGCGCCGGCCTGTTCTACTGCTTCGCCGTGAATTGACGGATTCAAAAGTCCGGTTCCGGTGACAGACGCCTTTGTTTCGATGCCGCGCGAACGCGAACTCAAGCTGGAGGCGAATGCCGCTGCGCTGCCGCAGATTCGGCAATGGTTGCGCAGCCATGGCGCGAAAGCGCATACCGCGCGGATCACAAAATCCCGCTATTTCGACTCTGCCGATTATGCGCTTCAGAAAAGCGGCATCAGTATGCGCATCCGCAGCGATGGACGTCGTTCCATCCAGACCATCAAAAGCTCCGAACACAAATCGGCGGGATTTTTCGACCGGGCGGAGTGGGAGACCCCCGTACAAGGTTTCATCCCGGACTTTGCAGCCGCCATCGATACCGGTCTGAACGCGTTTCGCGAGCATGGGTTTTGCCGTTCTCTGCAACCCATCTTCTGCGTCGAGGCCCGCCGGGCTGCATTCGATCTGCCAGGCAAAAGCGGCATTGTCCTGATGATCGACCGTGGAACGGTTTTCGCAGATGAGCACCGGGATGAGTTTTGCGAAATCGAAATTGAAACACCCGATGGCAGGCTGGACGAGCTCTTCAGGATGGCGCGTCATCTCGTCCGGGTTGCGCCGCTGCGCCTGGGCACCACAACAAAGTCTGGCCGCGGCTACAGACTCCTGCAACACGAGGATGGTGTTGTTCACGCCGGAAAACCGGCTCTTCCGCCGGATATTTGTTCTGAAGATGCATTCTGCATCATCGCGCGCGACTGCCTCCATCAGCTTGCCGCGAACTTGCCCGCAACCGTGGAAGACGTGCCGGAAGGTCTGCATCAGATGCGTGTCGGATTGCGGCGGTTGCGCGCCTGCATGTCGCTGTTTTCGGAACTGGTCGAATGCAGGGAGACTGCGCGGATCAAACGCGGCCTGAAATGGTTAGGGCAGTCGTTGGGGCGCGTGCGCGATATCGACGTGCTGCTCGAGCGCGGCCTGCCTCCGGAACTGAGCCGCCGTCTCGAGGCTGAGCGGCGCCGCGCCAGGAAAGCGGCGACGTCAGCACTTGGTTCTGCCCGGTCTTCCCGCCTGATGCTGGATACCCTCGCCTGGATCGAATGCGGCCCCTGGATGAAAAACGCGAAGAAATTGGCCCGCGCGCGTCGTGAACAGCCGGTTGCCAAACATGCGTCACAGGAGCTTGCCCGGCGCTACGCACGGCTCG
>JANWHR010000001.1 GCA_025450355.1 Micropepsaceae bacterium | reverse complement strand
TATCACGGCCATCCGCATGGGTCGCCGGATCGCTTTTGCCGCACTTCAGGGGGGATGGGAAGTCTGTCGCCGGCGATCACCAGGTCTTGGTCAGGATGATGCCGAACGTGCGCCCAATATCGCTTTTCGTGACGTCAAAGGCCGTGGGTGCCGACCCCGCGGCGATTTGGTACTCGAACGGCGGCAGCCTGTTCAGGAGGTTCTGGATGACGAACTGAATGCCCAAATGTTTGAGATAGGCATTCGCCGGCAAATCGCCGGTGTCATATCCCACCGACAGGTCGAATGTGTACAGGGACGGCTCCAGGCCGGTGTAATTGCTGATGGCGCAGGGCAGCGTCCCTCCACCGGCCGTA
Organism: Micropepsaceae bacterium; assembly: GCA_025450355.1. Taxonomy (GTDB): domain Bacteria; phylum Pseudomonadota; class Alphaproteobacteria; order Micropepsales; family Micropepsaceae; genus CAIYRG01. Next base: position 5,102 of record JANWHR010000001.1, on the reverse strand, counting down.
CCGCCGGCCGCGGTGCACTGGAAATTGACATTGGGCGGTGCGTTCTGGTTGTTGTAGTAATGGCTGACGTAATTGACAAAACCGGTGACGGAAAACGCCCCGTTGCTCCAGCCCAGTCGTGCCCGGTATCGCAGCCTGGGGTCTAGTGTCGAGGCGGTCTGGTTGAGCCCGCCAACCGTGCCGGCGTCCGAGCTGAAATCGTCAACGATTACGGGATTCGGGACTGTCGCACTCGCGTTGTTCGCCGAGTACTGATGCAGATAATAGGTACCGACGATACCGGCGTTCCACACGCCGAGATTTCCCGCGTCAAAATCATAGCTGGCGTTGAAATCGATGCCCTGCTGCTTGATCCAGCCGAAATTTCCGATTGCGCCATCATTGAGCCAAAGCACCGAGGTGAGGGCGCCCGGGGGCACCGGGTTTTGCGGATCGCTCAGCAGAGCCCGGACCATGGCCTCGAATTCGGGACAGGTGGTTGGCGTATTGTTGTTGCTGCACCCGGCCACATCGACTCCGGCCTTCGCGATATCCGTGGGCACAATATAAGCGAAGCCAAGCGCGGGATTGTTCACCGTACTGTTGTTGGGATTGCCGAACTGCGTCAGCGCATTGTTGATCTTCACCTGATACCAGGTCGCCTGCACATCCAGACCCTTGAGGAATTCCGTTGGGGCAAATTCGGCGGTGAGGTTGTAGTTCGTCGCGGTTTCGGGGCGGAGCACGGCCTCAGCGGTGTTTACATATTTGCGAAGGCCATCCTGGATCGCAACACCCGCGGTGGAAAACATACCCAAACCGGTCGGATTGGCGCGCGCACCGCAGGTCATTCCCGCCGTGCCGTTGTTTCCAACAACGCCTTTCCAACCGGTCAAGCCGGATCCCGGATTCAACAGCCTGCCGGCCAGTGAATTCGGGTCCGGATTGCAGTTCAGGCTGACGGTCCGGTTTGCCGGATAGTTGGGAACATTAATCCCGGAGATGATATCGCCCACAATTGCGGACTGTTCGGCGAAACCGGGTGCATGGAAAGATGTGCCCCAATCGCCGCGGACGATCACGCCATAATCCTGCGAAAGCGTCCAGTTGAAGCCGATTTTCGGATTACTGGTGCCGCCAAAATCGCTGTACTGGTCGTGACGCCAGGAGGCTTCGACGTCCAGTCGCCGGACAAGCGGGAACGCATTGGCGTCGCCGACAAGCGGAATATTCAGCTGGACAAATGCCGCCCAGAAATTCAGATGCCTGGATTCGTTCAGGGGGGGCACCAGCAGGTTCGGAGTCTTGGTATTGTCGGCCAGCGAGTACATCCACGATTCCGTCGTGTACGTGCCACCAACCGCGGCTTTGACGTCGCCACCCGGCAGGGAAAACAGGGGGCCGTCGAAATTGACGCCTTTTTCATTGACCCAGAAATCCGTGGTCGCAACCCGATGGCCCGTGATGTACTGAAGCGTGTTGGGCGAATTGCAGGCAAACGCGCGGGGATCACAGAACAGGTTCAGATATGGGACCGTCGCGGGCCTGGTCCAGGTGGAGGCCGCAGGCGACGTGCCGATGGCAAATCCGGCCGGGATCGTCCAACCGAGCGCTGCCGATACAGCACTCTGATTGACTGAATTCGCGTTGGTATGCGTACCGTCAAAGCTTTCGGAATAATAAATCTTGCCTTCCCAACTGGCCGGCAAATCGAAATTCAGCCCGGCCAGATAACGGTCGGCGATTTCATTGCCATCCGTGTATGGCGGCGTTTCCAGACCGATATTGTAGTTTACGGCCAGATTGCCCGGTGCGCCGATCGGGTAATAGGGGTTCACCGTCGGTACCTGCACCGACAGGTCCTGGGTCGACGCCGGGGACTGGTTGGCGAAATTGACAACTTCAAACCGTCTGTTGGTGTAAAACCCCTCACCATAGAAGGATATGTTGCGGGTGAGGCGCTGATCGACGGTCGCCACCAGGGAATTTTGCTGCACCGCCGGGTCATACCAGCCGATCGTATACGGATTGATTTCATTTGCCGTACCGGCGGCAGGATTGGCGGCACCGCCATTGGTGGCCAGGGCCGCCCAGTTGAGAACGCCGGGGCCGCTGCCGGGCGCGAGCGGCCCGAGACCGTTGTTCAGCGAGCCATTGAAATTGGCGCCGGATCCGGCGGGAATGGCATAGCAATTGCTGCAAACCGTTCCTATTCCCCTGGCGATCGCAGGCGTGGACGGGCTGCCCGTCGAAAGTGTCGCCGGGATCGAGGAGGCGATCGGGATGCGGTTGTCCAGGCCCCAGGGACTGAAATTGAGCGTGAAATTCGAACGGTCCTTACCCTTCAGCGGCGTGTTGTCCGACCACTGATAGGTCAGCGTGATATCGCCGCCATCCCAGGTCCGGCCCCATAGCTGGGAGGCCTGGTATTCCGTTTTGCCGTCCGCCACCGTCGTCCGCAGCTGGGTGACCGCGCCTTCATAGCCGCGCTTGAGGATGATATTGATCACGCCAGTGACGGCATCCGAGCCGTAGGTTGCCGACGCTCCGTCCACGAGTATGTCGATGCGATCGAGGGCCAGCGCGGGAATGATCGACGGATCGCGCTGGCCGGAGTGCTCGCCCTGTGGCGGAAAGCGATAACCGTCCACCATCATCAGACTACGGACAGGGTATCCGCCACTCGAATCCAGATTGCGGAGACTGACTTCTGTCTCCCTGCCGGCGTTGCCACCGTTGTTTGTGCCGACCGGCCCCGGTGACACGACCGCTGCGGGAACGGTCCGAAAAAGCTCGGCGGTGGTCAGGGCGCCGGTCTGGACAAAATCCTGCGGTCCAATATTCGTCACGGGAACGCCGACGGCTGCGGTGCCGCGAATCAGCGAACCCGTGACGAGGACCTGCTCCGGCACTTCCAACGGACCAGCCTGAGCCGATTGCGCCTGCGCCAATTGCTGCGCCTGGGACGCACCCGCGCCGATCATGGCCAGCAGGGATGCCGAGCCCAAAAGAGATGCAACTTTCGATGTCCGTGGATTCATGGCGCTCCCCCTTCACCCGGACACTGGTGGTATCCGGCAGCACCGGGCGTGCCCTCTCAAGGCGCCCCCGACTGCACAATCGCGATTCGGGTCCCCCCCAAGGGTAATCTGCCCAGCCCGGCAGATCGACTCCCGCCAAAATGAGACTGTCTTGCAATAATCCGGGGAGGTCAATCTGTTTGGCCGTTACATTCAACAGCTTGACAGCGGCGTTCGGCTGGCGTCGTGCTATCGCCATCCGGATTTTACCACCTGTGGAGAGGAAGCATGTCCTCACAAGTTACTTTCGCAATCTGCGGCGCGAGACAATGATGCCGGCAAAGCTCAATCACGTTGCGATCGCAACCGACCATTATGCGGTGAATGCGCGCTTTTATGAGTCGCTGTTCGGGATGAAGACGTCGAGCAAACCGCGGCCCGCGCGCGCGGTGGTGGTCGGCGATGGCTATGTCGGGCTGAACAGCATCCCCAGACGCGAAGGGCGCTGTTCCGGGCTGGACCATTTTGGGATCGAGGTCGATGATCTGGACGACGCCATTGCGCGAATCCACAAATTCGATGCCACGCTCGAGACCGTAAAGCGACCGCCAGTGCGCCCATTCGCAGCCTATTCGGCGCACGATCCGGACTGCAACGTGTTCGATCTGTCACAGCGCAATATCGGTTTCCAGAAGGACGTCTATGCCGAACTCGACGGTGAGGCCCGTCCGCGGCACATCAGCCATATCGCGATGCGCACGCGACGGGCGGAAAGATGCGCGGAGTTTTATGCGGAGGTGTTCCGACTGACGCCGCAGAACCGGCAGGATGGGAATTTCTATCTCAGCGACAGTCGCGTCACGCTGATGATCATTCCATGGAAGATCGGCGATTATTACGGGCAGGACCCCGCGCGCACGGGCTTGGACCATATCGGGTTCAAAGTGGAATCCGTCGAACAGGTGAAGAAGGACATGGAAAGCCTGATCGGCGAAAACCCGCAGATGCATGGCAGGCCACTGGGCTATGGCCCGGAAGGCGAGGCGCGGCTGAAGCTGTTCCAGAAATGCCCGCTTGGCTGTTTTCACCTGACGGACATCGAAGGCGCCCTGATCGACGTCGCGGAGTGATGGAGCGCTTAAGACTGCTTTCGGTGCCCCTCACCCGCGCGCCAGTGCGCGCGTGCGAAAGTGCACGTGCGGGCGGCCGCCTTCTCCCTCAAGGTGAGAGGGATTTTTTATTATTTCCTGGTCAGTTCTTCGTAGGTTGTTTCGGTGAAACTCGGGAAGCGCGAGGGATTCTTTAACGGCTCTCCGAACGCCTGTTTGATTTCGTCGAGCGATTTGCCCTGTTTGACGAGGTCCGCGATTCTGCCGCGCTTCGCTTCGGTATTCGCCAGAATCCGACGCACCTGTTGTTTCGTTTCGACATCGGCGTGACCGCAAACAAAACGATCCGCGTCGAGGTCCACGAGCGCAGAGACGAACCGGATCCAGCCCTCTGAGCTGCCGTTTTTCTCGAGGTGCAGAGTCGGATCGCCATTGCCGATGAGATCCCCACTGATGACGATCCGGTCATCGGGAAGATAAACGGCGAGATCGCCGCTTGTGTGCGCGGGCGCCACATGGATGAGCGTCAGCTTCACGCCATCGACCGTCAGGGATTCGCGCATCTGCGTCACGATTTTGTTGGGCAGATAATCTCTCGGTGGCGATTTGTCCCCGCCGGCGGCGAGGTCCTGTTCGATTTCCTTCTTGTCGTTCTCGTGGGCGATAATGGTCAAACCCTGGGGAAATCCCCCCAGCCCACGGACATGGTCCGGATCGCTGTGGGTCAGGATGACGGTCGTCAGTGGCTTGCTGGTCAGCTTGTGAATTTCATCGACCAGTTGCCTGCCGTCGGGTGGCCTGTTCTTTGCGTCAACCACGATAACGCCGGTCTGGCCGATGATGATTGTGGAATTGCCACCGCCACCTTCCGCCACGTAGATGTTGTCTTTGAGCTTTTTAAAGGTGATGCCGGGGTTCGGCGCCGGTGAAAAAGAAAGCGTGGCGAACGCGTCCAGTGCCGCAACACTTATGATTAAGCCAACTCGCATGAATT